>JBNJFT010000225.1:0-3841 GCA_051747065.1 Bacteroidota bacterium
AGTTGATAAAGCTCTTTCCACCTCGCTTGTGAGCGACTCACTAAGCAGCGTATTGTCTGCTCTCGGTGCATTTTCATTTGGCATTACATCTATCAGGCAATTGTCCTCAGTCTCGGAAAAGGGAGCTTCCATTGACATGTGTTTGCCATTTATTTTCATGGCTTCTGATATCTTTTCCGGAGACAATTCTACCGTGTCTGCGATTTCATCATCAGAAGGCGCTCTTTCATTTTCCTGCTCAAAGCGATGTTGAGCTTTATTGATTTTGTTTATTGAACCAATTTGATTTAAAGGCAGCCGCACAATTCTGGATTGTTCAGCGAGAGCCTGGAGAATCGATTGCCTGATCCACCAAACGGCATAACTAATAAATTTGAAGCCCTTGGTTTCATCAAATTTTTTAGCAGCTTTTATTAGTCCGAGATTTCCTTCATTAATCAAATCCGGCAGACTCAATCCCTGATTTTGGTATTGCTTTGCCACTGAAACAACAAAGCGAAGATTAGCCCGTGTTAATTTTTCTAAGGCTGCAGGATCGCCTTCTCTTATGCGTTGAGCTAACTTTACTTCGTCATCAGCTGTCAACAAGTCTTCTTTGCCAATTTCCTGCAAATACTTGTCGACTGAGGCGCTTTCTCTGTTGGTAATGGATTTTGTAATTTTTAGTTGTCTCATTGGCTTTGGGTTTTTTTCTAATGATTCTAAATTTAATCATTTTTTATGAAAACGAAGGCAAATTTTTTCTATGATATAAAAAACCGGGCTGTTTTAATCTTAAAGCCCGGTTTGTGAATTAGTTCTTCATATTTAATTTATTTTTAATTCGGTTTTACCTGGTACACATAAATCATATTTCCGCCAGGATAGAGCCCTTCTACTTCAACTCTTGCGCCTTCAGATGCTTGTGAAAATATTTCTTTTACGTCCTTAGCGCTTCTGATCTTTTTGCCCTCAATGAAGGTTATTACAAAACCCTCTTTTATTCCTGCTTCCTTAAATGTGCCATCTTTTAACCGAACAACTTTTACGCCGTGGTTTATTCCTAATCTGTCTTTTTCACTGTCTTTCAGTTTTTCAAATTCAGCTCCAAGTTCTTTCAGCACCTGGGTTCCTGTAATTATATCTGTACTACCTTGTCTGTTACGTAAAGTAACATCAAATTGTTTCTTTTTGCCGTCTCTTTTTACAGTTACAGATATTTCATCCCCTGGCCTGTAGTTGTTTATTTCGCTCTGTAAGGCTGCTACGTCTTTCACTTTTTCACCTTCTACCTTAAGTATAACATCGCCTGGTTTTATTCCGGCTTTGTTGGCTGCTCCGTCTCTCGTAACACCAGCAATATAGACTCCTTTGTAATCTTCAACATCAAGCTCGTACTCTTTTTTCAATTCCGATGTAACATTTCTTATTGTTACACCCAGAACAGCCCTTTGAACTTCGCCGTATTTCATAATATCTGAAACTACTTTCCTGGCAATTTCAGAAGGAACAGCAAAAGCGTATCCTGAATAAGTCCCTGTGGGAGATGCAATAGCCGAGTTGATTCCAATCAGCTCTCCTTCTACGTTAACCAAAGCACCACCACTGTTTCCTTTATTGACCGCTGCATCGGTTTGAATGAACGATTCAATAGCCAGCCGGTTTTCCTGGCGGTTCATTAAGCCCAGATTACGCCCTTTAGCGCTTACGATTCCTGCAGTAACAGTTGTGCCGATGTTAAACGGGTTGCCGACAGCTAAAACCCATTCTCCTAATTTTAAATCCTTGGAGCTTCCAAACTTGAGACTTGGTAGGTTTTTTGCATCTACCTTAAGTAATGCAATATCGGTGGCCGGGTCTGTGCCTACAATTTCTGCTTCGTAAGTCTCTTCATCATTCATGATAACTTCCAACTCGTCAGATTCCTTTATGACATGATGATTTGTGACTATGTATCCGTCAGAGGAGATAATAACGCCGGAACCATAACCAACTTGTTCTCTTTTTTGAGGTTGTTGATACCGGTCGCCAAAGAAATACTCGAACAATGGATTGTCAAACTGACTGCCTTCACGCACAAATTTTGATTTAACGTGTACTGCTGCCGGAACTGAATTCTCTGCAGCTAACGTAAAGTCAAAGTTTTCAGCTTTAAAATCTGCCGGCAGATTAGCAAAGTGAATACCGTTTGTATCGCTTTCAATCGATTTGGAATACTTTATTCCTTTTTCGTTGTTATTGTTTGATATACCATTGTAAATAGCAACAGTAATTACGGCGGTTAATACCGTTATAAGAATATTTACCAAATACTTTTTGAATTTCATAATTGTTGTATTTTTATGGTTAATTACTTCTCAAACAAATTAACAAATTATATGCCTGATAGCAACTTATTACGAATCTTTAACATAATTTAACAGCAACCTTATATGAAAGTTCAATTTTACAAATACCACGGAGCGGGGAATGATTTTATTCTGATTGATAACCGTGAAAACGTTATAGGCCCTAATCCACGATTGGTTGAGCAATTATGTAACCGACGATTTGGCATAGGCGCAGATGGGCTGATGCTCCTTGAAAATTCCGAAAAAGCTGACTTTTCCATGCGTTACTTTAATTCAGATGGTTATGAGGCTTCTATGTGTGGAAATGGTGGGCGGTGTATCGCCTCCTTTGTATGGGAAAAAGGGCTTATTTCGAAGGAAACTGAATTTGTTGCTTCTGATGGGCTTCACAAAGCAAAAATATTGGACAAAGGAATAGTTGCCTTAAAGATGAATGATGTGGAGAACGTCAGAAAAATCGGGGAGCATTATTTTTTGGATACAGGTTCTCCTCATTATGTATTGTTTGTCGATGATATAAATAAAAGCAGAGTGCAGGAAGAGGGAAAAAGAATAAGATACGATGCATCTGTTTCAAAATATGGTACCAATGTCGATTTTGTGCAAATTGTAGATGAAGATGAAATAACTATTCGGACTTATGAAAGGGGCGTGGAGAATGAAACACTGGCATGCGGAACCGGTGCTGTTGCTTCTGCGATTAGTACACATTTATTGAAAGAAACTGACATTTTTTCATTTTCTGTGCGGGGGTTAGGCGGTAAGTTGTAGGTGGATTTCAAAAAGGAGAATGAAACTCATTTTTGGGATATTTGGTTGACGGGCCCTGCAGAATTTGTTTTTAATGGAAGTATAGATATTTAGTTGTAGTCCTCATCCATCATTTGCAGGCAAAAGAAGAAGAATAGAACGCAGATGACGCGGATCCAACGGATTGACGCGGATTTATTTAGCAAAAATAATAATTCCTTTAATTTTTGTTTTGTAAGCCACTAAAAGACAATATGATTACTGCTCTTTATTCAGATGAGGCAATAATATAAAAATGATATTTTAAAATAAACAAACTTATATGAGCTCGTATGCCTCATCTGGTTCAAAAAAAAGACATTTATTTCAGAAAATTGCTGATCGAAAGTTTGAACATATCTTGCTTTCATGAATAACTTTCATATTTTTGTTTAATCTAACTGGCAAATTGAATAGTTATGAACAAAATTACATTAATTACAGGAGCTACCGCAGGAATTGGCAGGGCCACTGCCTTTAAACTGGCGGAAAACAAACATAATCTTATTATCACAGGAAGAAGAGAAGAAAGACTGAAGAAGCTGAAAGAGGAGCTTGAGAAAGCTCATGAAGTAAGCGTCCACTATCTCCCCTTTGACATAAGAAACAAGGAAGAAGTGTCTGAAGCTATTGATTCTCTTTCCAAAGACTGGCAAAATATCGATGTTTTAGTTAACAATGCCGGTTTGGCTGTTGGACTCAACCACCTTCAGGATGGAGAG
>JBNJFT010000226.1:0-3841 GCA_051747065.1 Bacteroidota bacterium
AGGCTGTCCCTCATCTCCAGCAGAGAGTTGCCCAGTTCGTCTTCATTGTGATTCAGGTGGAATTCATATTCAAGGTTTCCTTCTCCCAAGCTTTTGGCAAATTCGTTCTTTTTGCTTAATTCCTCCACTGAAGTATTCAAAGCAGTCGCCATTTCTTCTATTTCATCTCCTGTGGCAATTTTCAGTTTCATATCTTCATCGATATGCCCCCTGGATAATCTGTTAAGAACAGAAGTTACTTTTTCGATGGGGTTTGTGATATTTATGGAAACAAAGTAAATGACTGTACCTAAGATAATTAAGCCAACAAACCCTACGATAAGAGATATTTTAAAGTTTTGATTGGCCTGTGCCATTATGGACTGGGTTGGGACGGAAACACCTAAATACCAATAAGTATTAGTTCTGCCTATTTCGATTGGGGTATAAGAGACGAAACTTTCTGTTGCATTTTCATTTTTTTCATTGGTGTGTTTTACAGAAAATTGCTCTCCGGTTTTGATTTTTTCGAATAAGTCAAAGTTCTTTTTTGAGGTTGGATTTTTCTCCGCTTCTGTGTTAAGAAGTTCGGAATTAGGATGCCCTGCATATTTTCCGTTGTGTGAAAGTAAAAAAGCATGGCTTTCTAAGTCTTCTAGATCAACACCCTTAACAATTTCCTGAAATCTATCTAATGTGACATCCACACCAACAAGTCCGATGAAATTTCCGGATTCTAAAATTGGACTTTCCAGAGATGTCATGTATTTTTTTTCTTGTTTGCCGGTTGAATAGACATCAGCGTATAACTCTGAAATGAGCTCCTCTGCTCTTGCTTTATCTTTTGCGTATAGTTCCGGGTCTCCATCCATACTTCTTAATTCCTGTGAACTTTTTATTTCTCCGTCTTCCCGAAACCTTGTGTTCATTATTCTTCCGTAAGATTTGTCATAAGTAGAATCGATATATTGGAGTTCCCAGCTATCCCACAACTGATAAAAGTTGGTATTTGCTTTAAAAACTTCATCGTAGATTAAATTCACAAGTTCCTGCCATCTGTCTTTTGGCAAGAAATCGTAGTGTTTGAATACGTGGGAAAGCGTTCTGATAACAGCAAAATCCTCATTTATAAGTTCCTGTACTTTTCTGGCATTATGTTTTGATTTTGTCTCAACTAATTTAACAGTATTTGCATAAGACGCATTTTTTGCTTTAATACTTATATATCCTATTGCTCCTAAAAAAACTACAACTGATATAGAAATGATAATCAGTTGAATTTTGTGCCTGAGTTTGAGTTTCAATTTCATTTTTTGGAGTATTTAAGTCAGTAATTTTTTGGGTAAACCTAATTATTTTTTTTGAAGATAAAAAAGGTGAACCAATTAAAAATTATTACGGTTCACCCTGGAGTTAGGTTCGATTATTTTTAAAATAATTATAAACCGAATTCGGAAGTTTCAATGGCAATTTTCAGAATTTTAACAACATTGTTTTCTTCGTCGGTTATGGGTGTATAAGTTTCTGCGAAGGTATAGGTTTTACCTTTGAGTTCAACCGTATTGGTTTCTTTTTTAACCTTTCCTTTTCTTAAGTCATCCCAAAACTGTTTGTAATTTTCTTTTTGTTTTTCAGTCATTTTCATTTTGTAACTATGATGGGTTCCCATCACTTCATCACGTGTTAAGCCCAATAAATTCAGATATTTATCATTTATGTCAATAATTTTTTCGTCTGTATCATATTCTACCAAGTAGTTGGCTTTATGAAAGGCATTAACAAGGCTTTCCATTTCTGCTTTTTGTTTTGCTGCCTCTTCCTGTGTGGCTTTCAGCTCTTCCATGTTCTGGCGCATTTCTTCTTCTTGTGAAGACAGCTCTTCTGCTTGTTGATTTGATTGCTCGAGCAGCTTTTGGGTTTTCATGTTTACTTTTGATGTAGAAATTGTAGAAGCTATGTTGTGGCTTACTTTTTCAACGAACTCAATTTGGTATTGTTCCAGTTCTTTAAAAGAGGCAATTTCTATGACGCCGAGAGTTTCATCTTCTACTTTCAGAGGTACAATCAACAGGCAATTTGGGTTTGCATCACCGAGCCCGGAGGTTATCTCGATGTAATCCTGTGGAACTTCAGTTAAGTAAATTGTGTTTTGTTCTAATGCGCAGGTTCCAACCAGACCATCCCCAATATCGATTTTTTTCTCGAAATATTTTTTGCGATCGAATGCAAAAGCTGAAAGAAGTTCGAGGTGCTTTTTATTATCTTTTTTCTTTTCCTTATTGTTGTTTTCTTCCTCCTCTTCTTCTATAAGGAAGATACCTCCCTGATTTGCTTCCAGGTAATGCACCAGTTTTTTAATGATTTCATCGGCCAGTTTTTGAAGGTCATCATTGTTTTGTCTGAGTATATCGGCAAATTGATTTATTCCTTCATTGACCCATTGTCTTTTTGCTTCTTCCTGTTTCCTTTTTTCCTCTTCTTCTTTTGCTTTTTTAAGGCTATCACGCATTTCCAGAAGAGATTTGCCTAATTCATCATTATTGCTTAACAGGCTTAATTCGCAATCCAGGTAACCGTTTCTTAAATGTTTTGCAAAAACATTCTTTTTGCTGAAGCCGTCTATGGTAGTGTTTAAGGCATCAGCCATCTCTTCCAGTTCATCTCCGGTTTGTATTTCCAGTTTCATGTTTTTGTCTATTTGCCCCTGCGCCAGTTTTTTGAGAGTATTGGTTACCTGGGTCACCGATTTTGTTATGCTTTTTGTAATTAGATAGATTACCAGTGAAAGAATAATCAGGCCTACAAAACCTACAATAAGGGAGATGATAAAATTTCTGTCGGCTTCTTCCATTATAGAACTAACGGGTACTGATAGTCCCAGGAACCAGGGTGTGCCTGTGCGCCCTATTTCTATTGGATTATAACTGACGTATTGTTTGTTGTATTCGTTTTCTTTATGGACAATTGAAAAAGGTTCTCCTTTGTCAATTTTATCAAAGAGATCAAAGTCTTCTTTATCCGTAGGATTTTTCGGGGCTTTTTCATTTAGCAGTGAAGTGTCCGGATGTCCTGCATATTTTCCATTATGACTTAGCAGGAAGCTGTAACTTCCTTCCAGCTTGTTCATGGAAATGTCTTTAATGAGTTCCTGAAACTCGTCCATAGTTATGTCTACGGCTACAGCACCAACGTATTCTTCTTGTTCGTTTTGAATTGGAGCCAAAAGGCTGGTCATTAATTTTTTTTCTGATTTTCCTTCGGTGAAAACGTCGAAATATAGGTCCAGGACCATTTCCCGGTTGGATGTTTTGATGTTTGTGTATATTTCGTTATCTCCTTCTTTGCTTCGGATGGTTTGGGCTGACTTGATTATGCCCTGGTCTCTGAATCTCTGGTTAACAATTCTTCCATGAGATTTTTCCCACGATGTGTCAATAGCCTTAAGTTCCCAACTATCCCAAAGATTGTAGAAGTTTGGATATGCCGGGAAAACATCCTCGTACATTTTATTTACAAAGTCCATCATTTGGTCTTTCGGGAGGTGATCATAATTTGAGAAACTGAGGGCCAGGGTTCTAACCACAGCCATGTTTTCATCCATTTTTCCCTGAATTTTGTTAGCAAATTTTGCTCCCTGGTTATCAATGATAGATTTGGTATCTTGATAAGTTGATTGTCTGGCGTTGATGCTAATATAACCAATAGCAAAAAGATAAATCACAGCAGAAATAAAAATGATAAGAACTTGAATTTTTTGTTTCAGTTTCATTTGAATATCTTTTTTTTGAACCACATAAGGCATTTAAGTTCATATAAGTTTGGAATTGCTTAGAATACCGTTTTTTTATTTTATTTCCTTATT
>JBNJFT010000227.1:0-3839 GCA_051747065.1 Bacteroidota bacterium
AAAAACCAATAAATCAAAAAATATGAGGAAAAATCGTTCAATCAGGCAAAAACTAGCTCTTCTCGTAGGAATTGGCATGGTTGTTCTTGCGGGGATTTTAATTACCTATAGTTCTGTCGAAAATCGGCAAAGATCACTTGAGGATGCAGAAAATATTGCTGCCGAGGCAGCCCGGAATTATGCCGGAAAAGTTAAAGCGGAACTCGAAACAGGCCTTAGCGAGGCAAGAGCTTTGGCACATAGTTTTTCTGCCGTAAAAGCTACAGATACTATGAATCTTACTCGCCATGAGGTGAATTCTATGTTGGAATCTTTTATAAGAAAAAATGAGGATTTCCTCGGGGTTTATACAGGATGGGAACCCAATGCTTTTGATGGAGCAGATGAGCAGTTTGCCAATAAATCCGGGCACGATGAAACCGGAAGATTTATCCCATACTGGGTGAGAGGGAGCAATGGACAAATTACGATGGAACCTTTAAAAGATTATCAGAAAAAAGGTGCGGGTAATTATTACCAACTGCCGAAACAGAAAAAGCATGAAGTTATTCTTGACCCGTTTTATTATACAATTGGAAATGACGAAGTGCTGTTAGTTTCATTAGTAGTACCTGTAATGGAAAATGGAAGGTTCTACGGAATAACCGGAATTGATTATTCTGTCGATTTTTTACAGGATATGGCTGAAGAGCATAACTTATACCAGGGCAATGCGGAATTAGCAATTGTCTCAAATAAAGGGAGATATGTTGCCAATTCAGAAAACAAAGACTTGCTTGGGGAAAATATTGGAAAAGTTTATGATAATGAGAGTGAACAACTTCAAAACCTTCAGTCCGGCAATCAAAATATTATGGCGCATGAAGGCAAATTAAAGGTATTTGTCCCTATTGAACTCGGAAACACCGGTACACCATGGCAGGTAAGAGTTTCTGTGCCAAACAGTTTGATTGTAAGTGAAGCAAATCAACTCATGCGTAATCAAATTATCATTGGCGGCCTGTTGACAATTCTTGGTGTAATCATTTTAATCTATTTTGTAGGGCGTTTGGTGAGCCCTCTTAAAGAATTGCAACGTGTTGCCCAAAAAGTATCTGAAGGTGAACTAAATGTAGAGGCCGATATCAAACAAAACGATGAAATTGGAGCTTTGGGTGAAGCTATTGATAAAATGGTTGTAAAACTGAGGGAAATTGTAGAAAATATAAAGCATGGGGCAAAAAATATTTCCTCTGCCAGTGAACAGGTAAGTTCAAGTTCACAGCAATTATCCCAGGGAGCCAGTGAGCAGGCTTCTTCAACGGAAGAGGTTTCATCTTCAATGGAGGAGATGGTTTCCAACATCCAACAGAATAAAGATAATGCCCGGCAAACAGAAAAAATATCGCAAAATGCCAGTGAAGGCATAAATGAAGGCAACAAGGCTACTCAGAACTCAGTCCAGTCAATGAGGGATATTGCTGATAAGATTTCCATTATTAACGACATTGCATTCCAAACAAACATATTAGCGCTTAATGCAGCAGTTGAAGCTGCCCGGGCAGGAGAATACGGAAAAGGGTTTGCAGTAGTAGCAGAGGAAGTAAGAAAACTGGCTGAACGAAGTGGGGAAGCAGCAAATGAGATCGATGAAAAGTCAAAAAATGGTGTGGGCATTTCTGAAAAAGCCGGGCAGAAACTTGAAGAAATCGTCCCGGAAATTGACAAAACCTCTCAATTGGTTCAGGAGATTACCGCTGCCAGCAATGAAATGAGTAGTGGCGCTGACCAGGTCAACAATGCCATACAACAATTGAATAATGTCACTCAACAAAATGCTGCCTCATCAGAGGAATTAGCCACAAGCGCAGAAGAATTGTCAAGCCAGGCTGAACAATTGAATCAAACAATTGCATTTTTTAATGTAAATGGAGAAGAAGATGCTGATGCAATTGATCATCACTACCAGTTTAAGGCTAATTCACATGACAACAAAAAACAAGTTGGCCAACAAAAAACGCAAACAGCAAAAGCCATGCAGGTGAATAAAAACTATAAACAGCAAAATTTTAGTAACACTAAACCGGGAGGTGAAGGCTTTAGACCGAATAATTATTATAAAGGAAACTCGGATGAAGAGTTCGAGCAGTACTAAATTTTTTGTTCCGTAGGTAGATGTGTGTTTCATATAGGTAAAAAGGAGGATGGCTTAAGGCTGTTCTCCTTTTTTGATTAATGCACTTGAAAAAATGAATAAATTAAAATTTTTCGGTTCGTTCTTAATATTAATCTTTTAATCAGGTTTTTATAAAAATTTATTCGTTTTTTATGAATAATGCAGGCTGGAATTCGCTTACATATTAAAGAATTATTTTTAATAGATTTGTAAGCAAATCTTTATCCAAAACTTTATGAACAAGACAAATACTGCCATAATTTATTTGATTACCTTTTTTGCCGGTTTTTCATCGCTTATCTATGAGATTAGCTGGAATCGTTATTTGTCTCTTATTCTGGGCGATACAGTTGCGGCGTCAACCATTGTGCTTATGTCTTTTATGGCTGGTTTTGGCCTGGGCGCATTGTTTTTAGGAAAATATGCAAACCGCACTGCCAATCCGGGGAGGTTATTAGCCACAGAACTTTGCTGCATAGGTGTGATCAGCCTGTTGAATTATTTAATTATTGGCGGTATCGTGGAATCAATGTTTGGTTCGTTTTCTGATGCCCTGATGGGGGATCTTGTCTTTTTTCCGCTGACTTTTATATTGTTATTCATCCCCGCTTTTTTTATCGGTGGCGTATTCCCTTTGATAAACAGGATTGTCATAACCGAAAGTAAAAACATGGCCAAACGCCTGGGGTCTGTTTATGCTTTTGAAACGATGGGAAGCACTATAGGCGGACTAGTCACGGGTTTTATTCTTCTGGGTACAATCGGGCAAAACATGACTATCTATACCGCAGTTACCCTTAACTTAATTATTGCAGCATACGTTTTTTTCTCCAAAAGGTATTCGCACCCTCCTGTTGTCAAGAATAATAAACAAACGAGTAAAGCGGCGGCAGAAGCAAACTCTCCTGATTCGCCAAAACTGGCAAAATTAGCTACATTTTTCGCAGGTTTTACTCTCCTGGCTCTTCAGGTAATCTGGATGCGGATCTTTAAAACGTATTTTACCAACACAAGTTATACTTTTACGCTCATTACCTCATTTGTGATTCTGGGGCTTTCCCTGGGAGGCTGGATTTACAGGAAAAAGGGCGGCTTTCTTAAAAACAACGACAAAACGATGCTGAACATGTTGTTGTTGCTGAGCGGGTTCACTATTCTCGGCTTGATTTTTTTATATAAGTTCCCGGAATTATTTATGTTTCCTTTTTCCGGCATTATGGAAAACCAGTTTATCCGTCTGATATTGTTACCAGCGCTTGCTTCAGCATTAATTGTACTGCCTGCTGCAATAACCTCAGGATACACTTTCCCGTTGGCATGCAACATGTATTCTCGTGGAGCCCGGAATATCGGTAAAAATGTGGGTTTTACCCTGATGATTAACACTGCTGGCGCTGTTGCAGGCCCGGCAATAGCAACCTTTATTCTGATACCCTTGCTGGGTGCAGGAAAATCGATTCTTTTTATTGCTTTGTTTTTATCGATTGTTGCATTATACATAACATTTTTAATACAACCTGTGCAGAAAACAGGCAATTACAAGAAATTTATTACAGGTAAACTGGCCATTTTGCTTTTAGCGGTTGTACTTATAGGGCAAATAAAGTTTGTACCGCCTTCGGTGAAAAAGATGGACAAGCAAATAATTTCATACAAAGAAACTGTAGAGGGAACTATTGTTGTT
>JBNJFT010000228.1:0-3838 GCA_051747065.1 Bacteroidota bacterium
TATTAAAATGATTAAAAGAGTTCGCAATAATTTCTTTCATGGGGGTAAATACAGGGACTTAGTAGTTGAAGATTCTTTAAGAAATTCCACATTATTATATCATTCATTATTGGTTTTAAATGAATGTTTATATTTAGATAATGAGGTTGCTGGACATTTTTTTAATCTTGGCAATTAATTCCCAAAAACAATACAGCTAATTTGGCTTGAAAAGCTAAATAAAATTATTCCTTCTTATATCCAATGTATTTTGCCATTCTTCTCAATTATCCTTTACCTCACCCTGCAGATGTCCCCGGCATTCTTGTTCACCAATGGCAATACCATGGGAATTTCTGCTTTCGTTATCAATATGTTCGTATACAATATTCATGCTCATCTTTTATGCTATCATTTTTTAAATGTGCCTTTCTTTTTTATTTTTTCTTCCAGCTTTTTTAATTCCTCAATATCTTCTTTGTCAGCTTCCAGGGCTTCATTTTCTTTTCGCCGCTTGTCAAATTCTGAATAAATTTCCCGTACTCTGGTTTCCATTTGCTTGCTGCTGATGGATCCGGCATTATGTAAAATGTTTTTATCCTGAAATTCAAGAATTTTATCAACGTTTTCATGCCAGAATTTCATGGTAATATCCATGCGATTTTTTGCACGTAATTCGGCACTTTCAAGAAAAATAACCACCAAACGGTTCAGGGTATCAATTTCATCTTCGGTAAGATAATTTTTAGCGATAAATATATCCTGTTTGCGCACCACACTGCCTTTCCATGAGGTTAAGGCCATATTGGGTTTGTTAGCATCAGCACGGGAAACGATAATTTCAGCCGCTGTTTTACCGGTTACGGCATATAACAATTTGTTTTGGGTTTCGGCAAAAAACATCTGGGTGGCTTTGTCGGTAGGGTCGTAATCGCTGCTTAGGGCAAACAAATCGCGTACTTTCTGGTAAAACCGCTTTTCCGATGCCCGGATATCCCGGATTCGTTCCAATAATTCATCGAAATAGTCCGGTCTGCCATCGGGATTTTTCAGACGTTCATCATCCATTACAAAGCCTTTAACCATGTATTCCCGTAAGTTTCGGTTAGCCCACATCCGGAATTGTGTTCCCCGCTTGCTGCGCACCCTGAAACCAATGGCCAAAATCATTTCAAGGCTGTAAAAGGTTACCTTGTATTCTTTTCCATCAGAGGCAGTTGTTAAGTAATCCTTAATAACTGAATTTACATCTAATTCTCCTTCTTTCAGAATATTAGATATATGCATGCTGATATTTGGCTTAGAGGTGTCAAAAAGTTCGGCCAACTGGTTTTGGTTCATCCAAACACTACCATCCTTGGTATAAAGCGATACCGATGCTTTGCCGTCGGTAGTATTGTAGATAATAATATTTTTTTTACTATTTTCCATAGTGCTATTTTTTAAATCATTGTTCAGACTTTTTTATTTTATTCTAACGCCTCCCTAATAATCTTCACCTGCTCCACTTCATCCAACGTATCCATATTTCTGCGCACCGGGTGTTCCGGGTGGCTTAACCGCTCATATTCACTTTGAATGATTAAAAGCTTTTGTTCATCCGTCATATCATCATTAATAGATTTTACATCTTTTAAATGTTTTAGAATTTCTTTGTTAGCTTGTTTTATTTCGTCTTGAACCTAAAAATCTAAAACAAAAATAATGAAAAGTGGTTTATAATGCTTATATTTAGGGTGATAAAACAAAAAAAACAAACATTAAAAAAACCACTTTTCAGATGAAAAATACAAAAAAATACATAAGACAGCAAATTGGAGTTGTGAGACACTCTTTTTCAGCAAATAAACTAACTATGTATTCGGGATTGAACGTGATAGGCAAATATATTCACAGGCAGAAAATAGACAGGAGGATAAACCATTTATTCCCCACCCATTTGTATAACTCAACGAAATTCGCATATAATCAGATTTTACTTTCCATATTGCTGGCCTCTCTTGCAGGTGTAAATAGGATAAGCCGAATAGCAAATTTTACAGAGGATAATCTCGTAAAGTCTGTACTTGGTTTGGAAAAAAGGATCAACAAAGATACTATTTCAAGTGCATTAAAACGCCTCTCTCAAAGAGGGGCGAGAACCCTGCAGGCCTATTTACTGGAGAAAAAATCCAAATGGCTCCACGAGAGTGGATTGACATCTATTACTTTAGATGCGGATTCTACCGTTAGTATGGTTTATGGCAATCAGGAAGGAGCAGCTAAAGGCTTTAACGAAAAGAAAAAAGGAGCCAAAAGCTATCATCCCTTGCTTGTTTTTGTCAGCGAGTTAAAAATGCTCTATCACAGTTGGTTCCGAACTGGCTCTGCCTATACCTCTAATGGGATTGATGCATTTTTAAAAGAAGTCAAGGTTAACCTTCCCGGCAATATAGAAAAAATATTTTTCAGGGCAGATAGTGGATTTTTCAAGGGCCAGTTACTGGATCTTCTCGAAGATTATAACTGGGATTACCTGATCAAGGTAAAGCTTAAAAATCTTGATAAATTATTGGCAAAGCAGAATTAGCACATTATGGACCATGAAAAAGGAGTTGCCGTTTGTGAATTTCAGTATCAGGCAAATACATGGGGAAGACAACGCACGCTAAAGGCTATTAGGTGTATCAAAGAATATGTAGAAAAGGATTTCTTCGGCCAAAAACAACTCATTCCTGTATATGAATATTCTTGCTATGTCAGCAGTTATGATGAGAAGAATGCCTTGGATTTGCATAACTTGTACAAGGCGCGTTCTACAAGTGAGACCTGGATAGAACAGGTTAAAAGCCAGCTTAAGGCAGGCCAGACTTTAACTGATGATTTCTGGGCCAATGATATACTTTGGCAATTAAACTGCTTTGCCTACAACATATCTGTGATGATGCGCTATAAAGACAAAAAGTTTCACCGGCAGGAACATGCAACATTCAGAGACTGGTTTATTCTTGTCCCCGGAAAACTTGTAAAAAGCGGACATCAAGTAGAAATTAAAATGTATGCCCATTATTACCATAAATACAACTGGATAGAATTTGACCGGCTTGTTGAAGCTGCTTAAGGGAAAAATATAAATTGCAATTTATTGACTATTAGAAGCTTAAACAGAGGAGGTGTGTCTAAAAATCAATAAAAAGCCCTACTATTTAGAATTGTTAAAAATAATAGAGTGCTATTGAAGCAAAATAAGTAGATTGGAATTTATTTTCTGAGAAAAATATAAATTATTCATATAACCTTCGCAGTATTTCATAAAAAGTCTTATTTACGTCATACTTTGTCACAATAAGTTGTTATTTTTATTAGAACAAATCAATTAAATTTTGTTTAGATGATTCATTCCTTTACCGCTATCGATCTGGAAACTGCACACAACAAACGCTGGAGTATATGCCAGATTGGCCTTGTGAAAGTCGAGCACGGAAAAATAAGCGAAGAAGTAAATCTGTTAATCCAGCCGCCATATAATGAGTATAAGCCTGTAAATATTGGCATTCACGGAATAACTCCTGAACATACGAAAAATGAACCAACATTTGACCAGGCCTGGCATAAAATCAAACCGTACATAGAAGGGCAGCCGGTGGTGGCTCATAATGGCCCTTCTTTTGATTTTTCCGCATTAAAACAAACCCTTTTACACAAATTTAATGTTTTGTTCTTACAATATACCTGCATATTTTGTGTTTTTAATAAAAGGAGTTATAATATTGGAGAAAACCCATATTTCTTTCATTAATTATTATATTTGTATAAAGTTTATTCATGCAGTTTCCATAAAAACAATATTATTTCAATGGACACAATAGAATTAAAAAAG
>JBNJFT010000229.1:0-3792 GCA_051747065.1 Bacteroidota bacterium
AACCCATATCGTTTCGGAATTACTTTTGCCATGAAGGGTAAACTTGAAGAAAGCGAAATTCCAATTACTACAGTTCTTAAGGATAATGGTTACACTACCGGCCATTTTGGCAAGTGGCATATGGGAACCTTAAGTAAAAAACCGGGTGATCAGAAAAGATGGGGAGCATTTGCTGAAAATCCCGTAAAATACTATACCCCACCCTGGGAAAGAGATGTTGATGTTTCCTTCGTAACAGAATCCAAGGTGCCAACCTGGGATCCGATGATTGACCCTGAGGCCAAAGAGGAAGGAAAGTCCTATGGAAATGAATATTTCACCGGGGAAGGACAAGTAGTTACTGAAAATTTAGAAGGAGATGATTCGCGTGTAATTATGGACCGGGTTATTCCTTTTATCCAAAATGCGAACAAAAAAAATAAACCTTTCATAGCAGTGGTTTGGTTTCATACTCCCCATGCACCGGTAATTGCAGGTCCGGAATATAAGGAGATGTATAAAAACTTTTCTGAAAGCAAACAGAACTATTATGGTTGTATAACAGCAATGGACGAGCAAATTGGCCGCCTTCGAACTGTGTTGAGAGACATGGGTATTGAAAATAATACCATGTTATGGTTTTGTTCGGATAATGGTCCTGCCATGCAAGCTGAATCTACTAAAGAAGGTTCCACTGGCGGATTAAGGGGAGCTAAACTTAGTATTTATGAAGGAGGAATCAGGGTTCCGGGTTTACTCGTATGGCCGGAAAAGATTCCAAAACCATTTAAAGTGGATATACCTGGTGTAACATCTGATTATTTTCCTACAATACTTGATGCTCTGGAAATACCATTGCCCTCCGAGAGGCCTTATGATGGAATCAGTTTACTGCCTGTTATTGAGCAAAAACAGACAGAACGTAATGTACCTATTGGATTTTTAAATAGGAATGGGCGGGAAGCTGTATGGATGGGAAATACGTATAAGTTAATTCATGATGAAAAAGAAAAACGTTTCGAACTATATAATATAGTTGAAGATGCTGAAGAACAAGAAAATCTTGTCAAGTCACATCCTCATATTGCAAGTCAGATGAAAAAGGAACTATTTAATTGGAAGGCAGAAGTGATGAATGATTTGGCAAAGATTGAATCGAATAGTGATTAATTCAAATTCAAATAAAAAATAGAAATGAAACCTACAGACAGTTTTTTGATACCCACAAGAATGAAAATCGGGTGCAATGCGAACGACACCAATTACGTTGAGGATTCGTAATTTAGTTCTTACATAAGCCACATAACTAATGAAACGATAAGGATGTAAATACCGCAAATAAGTTTTAAGCAAGTCGTATCATGTGGATGTAGTCTTGATTTGCGCAAGTTGTAGTAGCTACCATTGACGGTGAAGGGTAAAAAAAACGGGGGATTTGAGACCGTCACGAGTTCTTTGAAAGAATTGAGAGATTGGCTATTGGAAAATGGAATTATGCACGTGACCATGGGAAATACAGGCATATTCTGGAAGTCTGTTTACAATATTTTGAAACTGCCAGGTATAACAAAGTTGGTGTAAAGCAATGCTTCAAACAAGAACCGGATTATCCGGATTTTGGAAGTTGCCAACATCTAGTTATCGACTATGTTGAGTTTCACAAGCGGAACGGCAGGTACAAAGTTGATAGACAAAATCTGTGCTGATCGAAATCGCATGGGCAGCCACGAGGACAAAAACACCTTTTATCATGTTAGGTGCCTCAAACTGGCAGCTTGTGGAGGCAAAAAAGGGCTTTAAGCGCATTCGAGCATTCAATCCTGAAGTCAGTTTGTCATATCTTGAGTGATATGAGTGAGAACTAAGAAATTGAGGCAGAATATTAATTCAGCAGTACAAAAGCCAAACGAAAAGCGCACCTGAAAAACGAACTTGGAAAGTTAGGCCATGTCGTTGAATAAAAAACTGTCATCTATAGAAAAAGCAGGATAACAACAAATCCATACGAAGGTCGATTTTTTCTGACATCCATTGTTTTCGAACAACACTAAAACCGAAAATGAAACTGATCTAAATAACTAAACACCTAGGAAAGTACCGGGTGCACGCGTATGAAATTTGATAACTCCTGGCCTTTGCATTGGCCATAACGACAAGTACTCTCTTTTTTTGCTTTTTATTATAAAAATTGTTGATTTTACACTAAGTATGGGTTTTAAAAGCCCATTTAACAGAAATTATTTATTTATGAAACATTCAATTTTATTCTTATCCTTTTTAATTTCTTTTTCACTTATAGTTTTTTCTGCTTGTAAGTCGGATAGAAATTCAAATGGTGATTCAGAAGAAATGACTTCTAAACCCAACATACTGTTCATTTTCTCTGATGATCAATGTTATTCGACTATTCATGCTTTGGGAAACAATGAAATTAAAACGCCCAATCTGGATAAACTGGTGAATACCGGCGTTACATTTACTCATACTTATAATATGGGAGCCTGGCATGGAGCAGTTTGTGTTGCCAGCCGGGCCATGCTCAGCACAGGCAGTTTTGTTTGGAGGGCACGCCAGCAGGAACAGCTATATAGTGACTATGAAGGTTCAGAACGTGAAATGCTTGTTGATGGAGTTATAAGGAGGGAGAGCCAAAAGGAAAAGCCTTTACCCCGCCCTATGTGGGGCAACCTGATGCAACAGGCGGGTTATGAAACTTATTTTACCGGAAAATGGCATGTTAGAAGAAATCCTGCAGATGTTTTCGACCATGTTAAAAATGAACGTCCGGGTATGCCTGCTGCTGTTAGTGAAGGATATAACAGGCCCCTTCATGAGAATGATACTACATGGCAACCCTGGGATACAAAATGGGGAGGTTTTTGGGAAGGTGGTAAACATTGGAGTGAAGTGCTGGGCGATGATGCTATTGCATTTATAGATTCGGCTAAAAACCGGGACAACCCGTTCTTCATGTACCTGGCTTTTAATGCCCCCCATGATCCACGACAATCCCCGAAGGAGTTTGTGGATATGTATCCGCTGGATGATATCTCAGTTCCTGCCAATTATCAACCGCTTTATCCTTACAGGAACGAGATTGGTAGTGGCGAAGGATTAAGAGACGAGCGGCTTGCTCCTTTTCCAAGAACCGAATATGCTGTTAAGGTGCACCGGCAGGAATATTATGCAATAATCACCCACATGGATCAACAAATCGGTCGGATATTAAATGCGCTTGAAAAATCAGGAAAAGCTGATAATACCTATATATTTTTTACATCCGATCACGGGCTGGCAGTTGGAGAACATGGTTTAATGGGAAAACAAAATATGTATGATCATTCATTGCGTGCCCCGTTATTTGTTGTTGGCCCCAATGTTCCAAAAAATGAAAAGATAGACATTGATGTTTATCTGCAGGATATTATGGCTTCTACTCTTGAAATTGCCGGAATTGAAAAACCGGACTATATTGATTTTAACAGTTTAATGCCTTTTATCAGGAAAGAGAAGGATGAGTCATTTTACCCTGCCATCTACGGAGCTTATCAGGAAGATGCGCAACGAATGGTCCGTGCCGATGGGTTTAAGTTAATTGTTTATCCCCGCATAAAGCTGATGCGGCTTTTTGATTTAAATAATGATCCATCAGAGATGAACGATTTGGCACAAAACCCGGATTATAAGGAAACCAAAGACAATCTCTTTAAAAAATTATTACAGTTGCAAAAAGAAATGGATGATCCACTGGATCTGTCAGATATATTTTCCGAAAATTAAGTTGTGTACTCATTACCATATTCTATTAGAACA
>JBNJFT010000230.1:0-3785 GCA_051747065.1 Bacteroidota bacterium
CCAGATGATAAAGATCAAATATCCCACGAGAATTGATTTATAACATGATATTAATTAGTCCTGCTGAGAACAGGAAAGTTTCAGCATACATTTAATTTTATCTCTGACAGAAACAATAATAATATTGGATACTTTAGAAGAAAAGGACATAAAACTGAGAGCAATAGAGCCTTATGATTCAAATTTAATATACAAATGGGAAAATGACAGTTCTATATGGTATGCAGGAAATACAATAGAACCATTCTCCAGGCACATCATTGATCAGTATGTAAAAAATGCGCATTTAGATTTGTTTCAGGCAAATCAACTAAGATTGATGATAGACACAAAGGGCACAGATGATTTTCCTGAACAAACTATAGGATCTGTAGATTTGTTTGATATTGATAATATGCATCAGAGAGCAGGTGTGGGAATACTGATAGCGGAGAAGGAAGCCAGAAACCGTGGATTCGCAAACCAGGCATTAAAAGCACTTATAGTTTATTGTTCTGAAGTATTATTACTGCACCAATTATATTGTAACATTGATGAAGACAATGAAGCAAGTCTACACCTATTTAGAAAAAACGGATTTGAAGTCACCGGCGAAAAAAAAGACTGGATACGCACAAAAAAAGGATGGAAAGCAGAGTATTTCCTGCAATTAATCTTAAAGCCGTGAAACGCTGTGAACCATATCTCCATCAGGTATTGATTTGAGAAATTGATATGTTTTTCCGGCATAATCAACAGAAGCGCAATAATGCTCCATTCCATTTGTTACAATCAAATATCTTACTTTTAATTCATAATTATATCTTGTAATCTGATCGAAATGACTCTGATTGATCTGAATTTCAGGAGATTTGCATTCAACAATTAAAGAAGGTGTTCCGTTTTTGTCAAAAACCACAATATCTGCTCTATACTGAATTTTATGTAACTGAAATCCCATTTCAACCGCCATTAAATTAGAAGAATATCCCTTTTCATGTATTAAGTATTGGAGGAAATTCTGCCTTACCCATTCTTCCGGATTTAGTTGAATAAATTTTTTTCGAATTTGATCAAATATGTATTTTTTTTGTTCCTTTGTTTTTAGTTTGAAAGTATAATTTGGTAAATTTAGGTTTTTCATACTCTGCCAAGTCCATTATATTTTACATTAAAGATAATACTAAAAAATTATATACCATGAAGACAAAAGAACAAATTGTGAAGGACTGGCTTCCAAGATACACGGGAACGCCTCTAGAGTCATTTGGGAAGTACATTTTATTAACAAACTTTCAGAATTATCTTGAATTATTCACCGAGTGGCACAATACTGAAATAATCGATCCCGATGCACAAATGCCAACTGCAACCGCTGATGGCATTACTATGATTAATTTTGGTATGGGAAGTGCTAATGCTGCAACAATTATGGATTTGTTAAGTGCCATAGAACCGCATGCTGCTTTATTCCTTGGGAAATGTGGAGGTTTGAAAAAGAAAAACAGCGTTGGTGATTTCATTCTTCCGATTGCAGCTATTCGTAGTGAGGGTACATCAAACGATTATCTTCCGCCGGAAGTGCCGGCATTGCCTGCTTTTAATCTTCAGCGTGCTGTGTCTTCTGCTGTACGCGATATGAGTTATGACTACTGGACAGGAACTGTATTTACTACAAACAAAAGGGTTTGGGAGTATGATGAACGTTTTAAAAAATATTTGCGCAAAACCCGCTCTATGGCAATTGACATGGAAAGCGCTACGATTTTTGTTGTTGGTTTTGCTAATAAAATTCCATCAGGAGCATTGCTGCTTGTAACCGATCAGCCGATGATATCTACAGGAGTAAAGACCCAGGAAAGCGATAAAAAGGTAACCGATAGTTATGTGAGAGATCATGTGAAAATGGGAATCGATGCATTAAAAGAAATCAAGCACAACAGAAGATCAGTTAAACACTTAAGATTTAGCTAAGGGAAGCATCTATGGAGTATAATGAAATCATTAATGAGCTGAAGAAAAAAATATACAGGCCGGTATATTTCCTTCAGGGAGAGGAATCTTATTTCATTGATAAAATTACAAATTTCATTCAGGAGAATGTCCTTACGGAAGCCGAAAAATCCTTTAATCAGACGATTCTTTATGGCAAAGATACGACTGTTGAAGAAGTTATTAACACGGCTAAAAGGTTTCCTATGATGTCTAATCTTCAGGTGGTTATTGTAAAAGAGGCACAAGAACTGAAGAACATCAATGAATTGCAGCATTACGTTGCAAACCCCCAGAAATCAACCGTATTGGTCATCAATTACAAATATAAAGCGCTTGATAAACGTACAAAGCTTTTCAAATTAATTGACAAACAGGCAGTAGTTTTTAATTCACCAAAAATTCCGGATCACAAAATACCTGCCTGGATCACAAAATACATTGAAAGCAAAGACAAGAAAATAACCTCTGATGCTTCTGTACTACTGACTGAATATCTGGGCAATGATCTTAACAAAATATCACACGAATTGGAAAAACTTTTCCTTACTCTGCCGGAAAAAGAACAAACGATTACACCAAATCATATTGAGAAGAATATTGGCATAAGCAAAGATTATAATGCATTTGAATTAAATAAGGCTTTAGCCGATAAAGATATTCTTAAAGCCAACCGAATCATCAAACATTTTGGGAAAAATCCCAATGAACATGCTATGCCTAAGATTATTGGTTCGTTGTATTATTTTTTCAGCAAGGTACTCGGCTATCACTTTCTTGAGGAAAAAGATAAAAAAAACAAATACACTGCTGCATCAAACTTGAAATCATACCCAGGTATGCTTTGGCAATATCAGAAAGCAGCAAAGAAATACGATAAAAGTAAATTAGCAAGAATTATTGGTTATTTAAGAGAGTACGACACCAAATCAAAAGGGCTCAACAATACTTCCACTCCAAGTGGAGAACTTCTGCAAGAACTAATTTTCAAAATTCTACATTGACATGACAATAATTATAATACTGGTAACTGGCGCAATCTCACTCTGGGCCTTTAGTAATAACTCAATAATGAATAAGTTTCAGCTAAATCCTTATCAGGTTTATCATGAAAATCAGTGGTATAGGCTCCTGACACACGGTTTTCTACACGGGGACTGGATTCACCTGCTTGTTAATATGTTTGTTTTCTTTTCTTTTGGAACTGCTATTGAAAACCAGTTTGAGATTCTTTCTGATAAAGGTATGATTTCCAATAATATTTTACATTTTTTCATTCTATATTTTGGAGGAATGATCATAGCTACGCTTTCCACAGTTCTGAAAAATAAGAATAACCCTGATTATAATTCCATTGGTGCCTCGGGAGCTGTCTCAGCCGTTGTGTTTACTTACATTTTCTTTTCACCAACCAATTCATTGCTTCTTATGGGGATTGTACCAATTCCGGCTATTCTGTTTGGAGTGTTGTATTTGATATATTCACAGTACATGAGTAGAAGAAGCGGAGGGAATGTAAATCACGATGCACACTTTTATGGTGCTGTATTTGGTTTTGTTTACCCGATATTGCTAAAACCAGACCTGCTAGATTCCTTCATTAAACAACTTTTCTGATAAATATTGCTGAGATGAGCACCCTAAAGCAGTACATTAATTTGAATGGTGAATTTTACGATATTCAGAGCCCTGTTCTTTCTCATCTGAACAGAGGTTTCCTTTATGGAGATGCCCTTTTTGAAACAATGCATGCAAATGGCACATTTATCCAGTTTTTCGATGATCATATAGAAAGATTAATGGATGGAATGAAA
>JBNJFT010000231.1:0-1314 GCA_051747065.1 Bacteroidota bacterium
CTTTGTTCTGTTCACGGGAAATATGAGGACGGCTGTTATTTGAATTCAAAAACCTGGGGAACATATATTCATGGAATCTTTGATAATTCAGCTGTGATTAACAGGGTGCTAAGAGAAAATAACTCCACAGAAGAAGCCCCGGATTTCAATTATGAGGCATTTAAGCAGGAACAATATGACAAACTTGCCGGCCTTGTGAGGCAACATACCGATATGAATTTAATTTATAAAAACCTGAAAGCAGAGTTATGATCCACGGGCACGGCGATGACGCATACAAATATAATAAACCCCTTGTAGCTGATTTCAGTTCCAATGTCTGGTTTGAAGGGCCATCATCCGATTTGTTAAAACATTTACAGGAGCAACTTCATAATGTAGATCATTATCCGGAGCCAGGGGGAGAAACATTACAACGGAAAATCGCTGATTTCCATAAGCTTGAACCCAAGAATTGCCTTGTCGCCAATGGTTCCGTAGAGGCATTTTATTTGATAGCATTGGCCTACAGAGAAAATAAATCATCCATCGTAACACCCTGTTTTTCAGAATATGAAGATGCCTGCCAAATTCACAGCCATGATCTTCAATTTGTAAAAAATACTGATCAGTGGGAAAAACAAGTCAGTGGAAAACAACTTGTGTGGTTTGGCAACCCAAATAATCCGGATGGAAAAGTAATTCAGCCTGATGTCCTGGAAAGGCTGCTAAAGGAGCATCCTGAAACAGTTTTTGTTGTAGATGAAGCTTACGGTGAGCTATGCGCCGAATTTCAATCTGCCGCTTCATTGATACCCGCTTATCGAAACCTGTTGATCGTGCGCTCGTTTACGAAAAGTTTTGCAATACCCGGTTTGCGTTTAGGTTATGTGTTAGGCGGCGAATCTTTAATTGAAAAGCTACGTGAGCTTAAAATGCCATGGACAGTCAATAGTCTTGCTTTGGAAGCGGGTAGGTTTATCATGGACCATTACGATGAATTGATGCCTGACAAGAACAAAGTGAAGACTGCCTCAGAGGCTTTTCAACGTCAACTGAAAGCTCTGGAAGACAGCTTAACCATTGTTCCTTCACAGTGCAATTATTGCCTGATAAAACTGAACGGTGCCTATTCCGCGAGACTCAAGCAGCACCTTATTGAAAAATATGGCATATTAATCCGGGACGCATCAAATTTCCGGGGACTGGATGAACAGTACATCCGCGTAGCAGTTCAAAAACCGGAACAAAACCGCATGTTAACGGATGGCTTGAAAAACGGAATCAAATGGTTAACTAATAAGAATTTAACCTAACCTGAATAATTCATAAAAC
>JBNJFT010000231.1:1414-3785 GCA_051747065.1 Bacteroidota bacterium
ATCATAATTCCTTTAATTGCAGGTTTGTTGCTGGACACCCTGATTGGCGATCCACGATGGCTTCCGCACCCAATACGTTTATTCGGGAAAGCGATTGCCGCAATGGAACGTCAATTTAACAAGGGCTCAGGAAAAAAATTGAAAGGATTTTTTATTGCCATCTTTTTGGTAATTGTAACGGGGGCAGTATTTTTAGCTATAATTGTGTTTGTTGGAGAATATCCCGTTATTTATTACCCTGTTGCATCTGTCTTTGTCTTTTATGGCCTTGCCAACCGCAGTCTGATTGATGAAGCATTAAAAGTAAACAGAAAACTGAATAACGAAGGACTTTTATCTGGAAGAGAGCAGCTCTCCCAAATTGTAGGCAGAGAAACTTCAGAGCTTTCAGAAAATCAGGTTCGCAGTGCAGTTTTGGAAACCTTGTCCGAAAACCTGAGCGATGGAGTTATTGCACCTTTGTTTTATTATTTTATCGGGGGAATACCGCTTATGTTTGCTTACAAGATGGTAAACACACTGGATTCAATGATTGGCTATAAAAATGATAAATATAAGAAATTCGGCTTCTTTGCTGCTAAGCTGGACGATGTGCTGAATTACATTCCGGCACGCATAACCGCATTCCTCATTGCTTTGGCCGGATTTAGCGGCAGAGCTCTGCAATTTATCCGTCGCTATGGCAACAAACACAGCAGTCCGAATGCAGGTTATCCCGAAGCTGCCCTGGCCGGGGTGTTGAATTGCAGGTTTGGCGGCCCGAATTATTATCACAATCATTTAGTGAATAAACCATACATTGGAGCGTATGAGAAGAACCTCGGCAATAAAGATTTGTTTAAGACTATAAAGATTAATATTCTTGTGGCTTTAATTTTTTCAATGTTATGCATTCTATTGTTAAACGCTATATCATAACCGGCGGGAGCGGCTCCGGCAAATCTTCCATTATAAAAGAATTGCATGCCCGAGGTTACGCTTGCTGCCCGGAAATTTCACGCACGCTTATAAAAGAACAACAAGCGTGTGGCGGAGATTTATTACCATGGGAAAATATGGAAGGTTTTGCAGTTGAATGTTTCAACAGGATGCATGAACAATTAAATAATCAACCTGAGCAACCGGTATTTTTCGACCGGGGCATTCCAGATATCATTGCTTACCTAAAAAGCCGAAACCTGCCGGTTCGTTTTGATTATGCCGCCTATGCTTCTTTTTACAATTCAATTGTGTTTATATGCCCGCCCTGGAAGGAAATTTTCGTTAACGATCAACAGCGCCCCGAATCGTTCCATGAATCAAAACATATCCATCAACTTTTGCAGAAAGTTTACAGGGATTTAAACTTTAGAGTTATTGAAATCCCCAGAAAACCTGTAAGTGAAAGGGCGGATTTTATCCTGTCTCACATAAAACCTGAAAAATAAACCTTTGCTTATCGGATATTATTTTTTAAATTTAAGATGAGAGGTTTTTTTCATTGAAAACAATTTCTCGTTTTTATAGTATTAATAATATGGATAATAGGAGATGATCATGAATAAGCCGTTAAAAATTATCTTAATTTTGGTTGGAGTAGGTGGTTTGCTCTTTATTATTGATTTGTGCAGTCAGGAAGAAGATGAATCTCAACCAGTACAAACCCTGGAAGTTACAGCTACTGCATACAATTCTTTGAGAGGCCAAACATTGGGTAATCCTACAGAGGCTGCATGGGGAGATACTTTAAAGCCGGGAATGAAGGCTATTGCAGTTTCCCGTGATCTAATTGACTCTGGTTTAACTTATGGAACTAAAGTGAGAATTGACGATCTACCTGGTGAATACGTGGTCAGGGATAAGATGAATGCCCGATGGACAAAGAAGATTGATATTTATATGGGTACTTCGCGAAGTAAAGCTATGGAATGGGGAAATAAAAAGGTTACTATACACTGGAAAAAAACAGAAAGCAAATAACAGGGAAGTATCTGAGGTTTAAAGTTTAAGGTTTGATGTTTGATGTTTGATATTTGCGGAACATATCGAAATCGTAAAGTAACAATTCAACAATAAAACAATAGAATTATGAGATACATTACATTTATTTTAATTGCTTTATTATTTGTTGCAGGTTGCAAAACCAAACAGAAGGAATCAGAGGATAAAGATTCATTAGTAGCTGATCCGCAAGTAAAAAAGGATCTTAAAGAAATTAAAGAAGATGGAGTGTTAAAAGCCTTAGTTGTTTATGGCGGCACCAGTTATTTTTTATACCGCGGGCAAGCTATGGGCTATGAATATGAATTGCTGGAACGCTTTGCTGACCATTTGGATGTGGATACGGAGGTTAGTTTCTCACAGCGCATCGCATGGGCAGTAAGAGAAAATT
>JBNJFT010000232.1:0-3767 GCA_051747065.1 Bacteroidota bacterium
ATGTTTCTTGATAATGCAACAAAAACCTACAGTGAGAAACAGTTTCTGGAGACTGAAATTAATAAACTAAAGCAGGAACGTGAAAAAAATGAAGAAGCAGAGCCGGACACTTTAAAAACAGGAATCAAAGCGCTTTCGCAATGGCTTCAGGAGCAAATGAGTTCAGGAATTTCAGGGAAATGGCTTTGGTTTTTAACTATAGCAGGAGCTTTAACTGCCGGAGCTACTTTCATGTTTGGTTGGTACGGGCTTTTAGGCATTGCGGTGCTCGTTGTTCTTTCTGTTTATGCTTTACAGAATAAACCAACCAATGAAACAAATGTCCGGCAAGAGGATTACCTTAAAACAGGATTAGAAGCTCCGGAAGAATGGAATATAGAACAGGTTACAGATACATTGAATCATCTTTCCGAGAGACTGAGCAGCGCATGGTATAAAGATAAACTCGACAAAAAAATTGAACAGCGTGATGAAGACCTGGAAAAGTTGCAAGCCAGATTAGTAGAGGTGGAAACGGCTCACCAGGAGTGGGAAGAAAAGCTAAAGGCTGCCCCTGATTTGCCGGAATCGGATGTGAAAAACTACAGCGGGTTGTATTGGTTTCTTGTTCATGCCAAAGAATGGCAGGAAAACCATGCTGAAGTTGAAGCTATAAGTGCCCAAAAAGAAGAGCTTGAGAAGAAAAAGGCTGATCTACTGAAGGAGATTAATGAAGCGTTCGGGAAAAACAATGCCGAAAAAGCAAATGATATCGCCGATGCAAAGGCAATATATAATAAACTATACAAGGATGAAGAGAAGCGCAGAGAAAATACCAGGGAAATAGAAAGACAGAACGAAGTCATTGAAAAAAATAAAGGGATTGAACAGGATAAAAGGCAAAAACTTCAGGGCATTTATAAAAAACTGGATTTGCAGGAAGGGGAAAAGGAGCAGGTTAGAGTTCTGGTAGAGAAACTGGATAATTATAAAGAAACGAAAAGCAATTACCAGATTAAGCAAAGCAGTTTAAAGGAAAAAGAGACACGCATGCAAGAGCATTCCATGTACAAGGAAAAACAGAATGAGGTGTTTTTTCTTAGTACGGATGAAGTGGAGGAGCAGATTCAACAATACGAACAGCAGGCGTTAGAGCAGGAAAGAATTAGTAAGGAGATTACCGAGATAGAAACAAACATTAAAAATGCAAAGGCAAAAAATGATCTGGAAGATGCCCTGAAAAATAAAGAACAGGAGCTTTCTGAACTGGAAGAATTATATGAAAGAAATTTATCTGCGCTTACCGGCAGTGTGCTCGTGGAGGAACTGAAAAAAGAAACGCAAAATAAGAATCGAACACCTGTTCTAAAAAGGGCCAATAAAATCTTTAACCGTATTACAAGAGGCCGGTATGAGTTGCAGTTGACAGAAGAAAACGGCAAACCTGTCTTTAAAGCGCTTGATACTGTATTGAATTTGGGTCAGCATCTGGATGAATTGTCCACAGGAACCCGCATTCAACTTTTGCTTTCTGTAAGGGTGGCGTTTGTAGAAACACAGGAGTCAGCGCTTAAACTGCCAATCTTGGCTGATGAATTGCTGGCTAACAGCGATGATGCAAGAGCAAAAGCAATTATCGATGCATTGGTGGAGATCAGCCGGGACGGGCGGCAGGTGTTTTACTTTACTGCACAGGGCGATGAGGTGGCAAAATGGAAACATCACATGGGTTCAGTGAATGATGTTTCTTATAAAGTAATTGAAATTAGCGGAGAAAATAAGGAAAAGCTTGCTTATGATGATTATCAGCCGCCTTTTGAAACGTTCAGGCTCAAACAAACTGACATTCCTCATCCTTCCGGCAAAACTCATGAAGCGTATGGAAAAGAATTGCAGGTGTCCTCATTTGATTTGCTTTCTCAATCAGCAGATAACCTCCATTTATGGTATCTTATTGAGGAACCGGTATTGTTGTATAAATGCTTGTCACTTGGAATATGGTATTGGGGTCAATTTCAAAGTTTTATTGAAAATAACGGCGTGATTCAAGGGTTGGATTCGGAATACATAAAAAAATTGAAAGACAAGGCTGCACTGCTTGAACGTTTTCAGGAACTTTACCGCCAGGGCCGGCCGGTTCCGATAGAACGAAGTGTGCTGGAAGATTCCGGGGCTGTTTCGGAGAATTTTATTGAACCGGTGAGTCAAAAACTCGAAGAAGTGAACCGAAACCCGAAACAATTGATACAAGCCTTAAGGGATGGAGAGGTTCCTCGATTCATAAAAAGTAAGATTAATGAATTGGAAGAGTTCCTGTTCAATCAAGGCTATATTCGGGAAGAAGAAGTGCTGAAAAAAGACGAAATTCTTGTTAACCTTCAGGCTATGATATCGAAAATGGAAGTTGAAAGGGGAGAGGTGGAGCAAATGATTGAGCTTGTTATGCAGAGTGTAGATAGGCAGATTCAGAATTAGAAGTTAATCTTAAAAACACATATTTTTAGCTGAAATAAAGGCAGTTAGAGGGATGCCTTCGCAGTAAAGAATCTAACCGCCAAGGCACTAAGACGCTAAGGATATTTGACGTATATAATCTTCGCGGTGAATATTCAACTTTTCCGGTTTCGCACCTCTGCAGTGAAATAAAATAAACAGTAAAAATCGACCAGAGAACAGAGAGCAGAGGTCAGAAGGCTATTTCTTTTGATTTATTAGGAAAGAGTGAGGTGTCTTTATCTACTGACCTCTGACCTCTGATCTCTGATCTCCGACATCTGATCTCCGACTTCTGTCCTCGCAAAATCAGGCACAAGCGGACGCTCCAGTGGGGAATTTATATAAAAAAATATCAAAAGAATTTCAAAAATCATTCTTGTCTGCAACTAATTATCTGACAGAACTAAAACCGAAAAATATCTGCAATAAATGCGGGCCATCAGCAGCGGTAATTCTGTCTTTTACATGAATAGTAACTTCAATAAGATTATAAAATCAACATGCGTATGCCGAAAAGCATATAGAGTAGGCAAAAATTAAAATTAACAAAAGATGAAAATAGTTTCAAAAAGAGTATTGCACTTTGTTTTTTTACTAGTAGTAGTAGCTTTTATGTCGGGTTGCGTTTCTATGTCAACCATGCAAACAGCACGTACAACTGATCCCGGTGATTTTGTTTATGGTAGTGGTGTAGGATTTGTTTCAACCGAAATGGAAGTTGAAGATAAAACTTACAACCTGGGAATGCCAATGGTTGAGGTTTACACCCGCGTGGGCATAACCGAAAAGCTTGATGCAGGGTTAAGCTACACGATTCCAGGAACATTTAAGTTGGATGGTAAGTACATGGTATATGGTGATCAAGAGTCAACCCTGGCTGCTTCAGTTGGCGGTGGTATAGGTTACCTAAACCTGAAGCAGGATGACTTCCAGAACAGAATGTTAGATTTTATTATTCCTGCCTATGCAACCGTTTACCCAACATCCTGGTTAGCTCTATATGCATCCCCCAAGTATATCATGCGGAGCTCTACAAAACAGGAAATTGATGCTCCGGATACAAAGGAAAAATCCTTTGAACATTGGTACGGTTCTTCCATCGGGATTAGACTAGGCAAGGAAGACTGGAAAAACAACATATTTATGGAATATAATTACTTTGGCAATAGTGTAGGCAACCCTTACTCGCAGATCATGTTGGGTGTGGGATTTGGAATGAAGTAGCATTTTTTTAGACAATCACGAAGTTAATTGTTTTTTTAACCCCTCCACTGGCGCAAGGCCCGCTTGTG
>JBNJFT010000233.1:0-3734 GCA_051747065.1 Bacteroidota bacterium
TGATTGAACTATTGCTCTCAAAAATCATGTATTATGCCATTTTTGTTGCATTACCACTTATCATTCTGCCCATTCCGTGGTACATGACTTTGCTCTTCTTTTTCGTCATGCATTTTATAGCATCGGTATTGCTTAGCGCTATTTTTCAAACGGGACATATTTTACCGGATTCGGCTTATCCTCTTCCGGATGAAAACGGAAATTTAGAAGATAACTGGATTGTACATCAATTAAAAGTAACCTCAGATTATGCTCCCAATAACAAGCTATTAACGTGGTTTTTGGGCGGGTTGAATTACCACGCAATACATCATTTGTTTCCCAACATTTCCCATATTCATTATAAAAACATTTCCTCGATAGTAAAAGAAGTAACTGATAAACACGAAGTTACTTACCGGGTACAACCAACTTTTTTAAAGGCTATCGGCAGGCATGCAAAAATGCTTAAGCTCTTGGGGCAGAAAAAAGTATAGTTTATTGAGTTGATTGAGTTGATTGAGTTGGTTTTAGGTTTTAACTTTAAGCGTCACCCTGTTTTTCATCTTTTTGGGTTTTTCTATGTCCCAATCTGTTTGTTTTTAATGATAAAGCAGTGTAATTCACCTGATTGTTTACTTATGAATGTACCTTTTAAATCAACATTTAAAATCGGCAATTTATATTTCCTTCAGTCTATTGGCAATATCATTCGCCTGTTTGATCCGGTCGGCCATACCAATGCCATCTCGCATATTTCCAGCCAGAATCAAGCCCGGATATTTCTGTTCCAACTGGTTGATAACTGAGAATCTTTCACCACTCTCCTTGCCATATTGTGGAATGGCGTGTTCATATCGATTTAATTCAAGTAAGTCCGGTTGAAAAACCGTGAGATTGAACATAGATTTTAACTCTTTTTCAATGAGTTCTTTTATTTCTTCATCAGATTTAGAAAAAATATCCTCTCTTCGCGTTCCTCCAAGAAAAACAGATAGCAATTCTCCTTTTTCAGGCGCACGTCCTGATAAAAAAGCAGACATAAATAGAGCTCCAAGAATATCGCGTTTTTCAACAAAAGGAACTAACCCTCCAAAACCACTCAAAGGCACCCCTTCCCACTTATTAAAGCCAACAGCGGCATGGATAACTTTAGCATATTTTAAATTTTCAATTGTATCCAACAAATCTGTATCCGGAACATTCAAAAGGTTTTTAAGTTCATAAGCTCCAACCGTCAAGATCACATTTTTTGCATTTACCGTATAGAATGTTTCGTTGTTTTTATATTTAACCTCAAAACCGCCACTTTCTATGGGCTTGACATTAATATCTTCAGTCTCTAATAAGAAATTATGATTTCCTGCAGAATTATACAAAGCTTTTACAAGATTTTCCAATCCATTTTTTATAGAGAATACATCTTTCGTAGCTTTTTTTTCTACAGGGTCTTTTTTTTCTTTCTTTTTCTTTACTGCTCCTCCGATAAAACTGCCATAATCTTGTTCTAAATAGTAAAGCTTCGGTAAGGCGTACTTTGGAATTATCTTCGAAGGATCACCTGCATATACTCCCAGAATAAACGGATCCACAGCGTAATTCAGAAAACTCTCTCCCATCCTTCTGCGAACCATTTTATCGAGAGATTCATGTGGATCTTTTCCCGGTTTTCGAAAAGGTTCTCCTAAAATTCTGAATTTATCTTTCCATGAAAACAATTTTGTTTGCACTCCCCCTTTTAATCCTGAAGGAAGTTGATGCCAGCGGCCATTTTTCCAGATAAAGCGTTTTTTTACTGAATCATCCGGAATTTCCGGAGTACAGTAAGAGCTAAGTTCTTCAAATAGCTCTGCAACTTCTCCGTATTTAACAATTCCTGTATTTGGACCTGCTTCATAAACAAATCCGTTTTTTTCCTTTGTTTGAATCACCCCACCGGGACGAGAATTCTTTTCAAGAACCAAAAAATCCTGATTTTTCTGATTTAATTTATGAGCCAGTGTTAGTCCGGTTAACCCGGCCCCGATAATTACCGTGTCTTTATTAATCTGTTGAGTCATAATAACGTTTTTTAATTCTTTTATACCTTAGTTGCTTGTGTCAGGGGATTCGCCATAAATTCTAAATCGTTTTTGAATACCTGCTTTTTTGTTTATTGAGATTTGGGTCAAAAGCCATCGCAATATTCCGAATAAGAAAAAAGCCTTTCGGAGTGACTTCAATCTGATTTTCATCCATGGAAAGCATCTCATCATCTATAAAAGACTTTAACTTTTCCGGGTCAAAATTGACCACCTTTTTTATTTTTTCTGCAGGCATGTTTACTTCTTTTGAAACCTGTTCCCAGTTGAGGTAATGATTACACATAATTTCATTGATTACTTTTCTTATAACTATCTCATTGTCATTTAGTTCGTATCCACGAAACACCGGCAAATGTTTGTCATCTAAAATTTTTATGTACTCATTAATGCTTCTCACATTTTGGGAATATACTTTCTGCAATTGACTAATTGCCGTGGCACCAAAAGCATAAACCTGCCCTGTTTGTTCACGAGATGCATACCCCTGGAAGTTTCGATGCAGCTTTTTGTTTTTCAATGCTCTGTGAAGCTCGTCATCGGGCTTTACGTAATGATCCATTCCTATCGGTATATATCCGTTGCCAACGAGTAAATTATATGAAGATTCCAGCATGTTCAGTTTCTCTTCTGCATTAGGAAGCGTATAAACTTCAATGTTTTTTTGATTTGTTTTGAACCATGGAACATGAGCATAAGAAAAAGTTATGATACGATCTGCGCCTAAATCAATCGATTTCTGTACACTTTGAAGGTGCTGCTCTAATGTTTGGTCCGGCAGCCCGTACATTAAATCCAGGTTCATACTTTCAATGCCTGATTTTCTGGCAATTCTGAAAATATCTTTTACAGGATACCCGGAAGGAATGCGATTCATTTTATTTAAGAGTGTATTGTCAAAATCCTGTATTCCAAGACTTAGTCGATTGAATCCCATTTTAGATAGTTCGATCAGATCGGTTAGTTCCATGTAAGCCGGATTACATTCCATGGCAATTTCTGCCTTTGAATCAATTTTAAAGTGTTTATGGAAGTAGCTCATTACGGTATTGATCCACCTGAATGAAATGGAATTCGGGGTGCCTCCGCCCCAGTGAATTTGTGTAACGACCCTGTTTTTATCAATTTTATCAGAAACTGTTTTTATTTCAGAAAGCAAAGCATTAATATATCGTTCCACTTCCATTTCGCTTTTAAACAGAGAAGTATTACACCCACAGTAGTGACAAATTTGTGGGCAGAAAGGAATATGAACATAGATGGAAATGTTTTTTGGTAACCATTCATTGGAAGTTTCCACAAGTTCCAGATACTGTTCTTCGGCAAATTGCTCATAAAAGAAAGTGGCCGGAGGATAGCTTGTATAACGTGGGCCTGATTTATTATATTTTCTAATTAAATTACGGTCAATCATAATTCTGAAATTTAAGCACGTTGTTTTATTTGTTGATAATTATCTTCCACTGATAATTCCGGATCATGATACAAATATGGTATCAAAAACAATACTGTCAGTGCGAGACCGGCTTCTGCGAAGAACAAACCCGAATAACCAATCAAGTCGCCCACTCTGCCACTGAGGATAACGATCAGTAAACTGCTCAAATGAGTGATTACGATCTGAATAGTATAATCACTGCCTTCTCTCCCTTCCCTGACCGTATTCATAGAAAT
>JBNJFT010000234.1:0-2285 GCA_051747065.1 Bacteroidota bacterium
TAAGCTTACTCGAAGGAAAATATACAGATAGCATTCCCGGACAAACAGATACAGATAGCTTATATTTCATTGTAGAGGCTCAAAATTCTTCTGATAGTATAGCAGAATCTGAGGAATATGTAATTGCTTATGACAACAATACAGGTTTTTCAAGCTTTGATGCTACCTCGAAAAGCACAGATCCTGAAATTTACCCAAATCCCACAAAAGAAAAAGTTTTTATCGTATTTGATCAGCCTGTTAAAATATCAACGCTGGAACTATACGATTTAACCGGAAAATTGGTCCAAAAAGAGGATCTATCGAATGCTGTAAAACAAAAAGCATCATTTAAAATTAAGAACGTTTCACGTGGAACATATATTTTAAAAACGAGCACAAGGGAAAACATTCATTACAATAAAATTTTAGTTAAATAATCATAAAATTCCTGTTATGAACATTATTGACTTATCGATCTTCATCCTTTATATGATTGCCATGTTGAGTGTTGGATACTATTTCCTTCGCAAAAACAAAAACACAGATGATTATTATGTGGGTGGAAGAAGAATGGGTAGCCTGCATGTTGGTCTTTCAGTAGTTGCCACTGATGTAGGCGGTGGCTTCTCAATCGGATTGGGAGGACTTGGTTTCATTATGGGAATCGCAGGTTCTTGGATGCTGTTTACAGGATTAGTCGGTGCCTGGATAAGTGCTGTGTTTTTGATTCCTCGTGTCAGGAAATTATCAGATAAAATTAATTTATATACCTTTCCCCAGATATTCGAACAATTCTACAATCCAAAAGTAGCCCTTCTTGCCGGAATCATCTCAGCAATTGGCTACATGGGATTTACAAGCTCACAGATACTTGCCGGGGCAAAACTGGCTTCTGCAACATTTATCGACCTTAATCTACAAACAGCGCTCATCATTATGGGAGTAATTGCAGTGGTATATACTGTTATGGGCGGACTTAAAGCTGTTATTTATACAGATACCATTCAATGGATCATCTTAATGGGAGGCTTAATTTTTATTGGTATTCCTTTAGGCTATAATGCCATAGGCGGTTTATCCGCAATAAAAGAAACATTGCCTCCGGAATTTCTTTCATTTGGGAATGTAAGCTGGCAGGAACTGGTAAATTGGGCTGTTACGATTATACCGATATGGTTCGTCGGAATGACGCTTTACCAACGAATTTATTCCACCCGAAGCAAAAAAGAGGCTCAGCGAGCATGGTTCTATGCAGGATTGTTCGAATGGCCGATAATGGCAATGATGGGTGTATTGCTGGGATTATTTTCACGTGTAGCACTTGAAAACGGAATGTTTGCAGAACTCGGATACAGCACGCTGGAAAGTATAGATTCAGAAATGGGGCTCCCGCTTCTGCTTCGTTCAGTTTTACCGGTAGGATTAATGGGATTGATGATGTCTGCATATTTTTCCGCAATTATGTCAACTGCAGACAGCTGTCTTATGGCTTCATCAGGAAACGTGCTAACCGATATCCTTGACAAATTCTTTGACTTCAAGGATAAACCTAAAAAAATACTCCGTATTTCTCAGCTCCTCACTTTCATCATTGGCGGCTTAGCTCTTTTACTGGCATTGACAATGAAAAATGTGTTGGATTTGATGCTCTACTCATACGCATTTATGGTTTCCGGGCTATTCGTCCCTATTCTGGGAGCACTTTTTTGGAAAAAAAGCAGCAGCATCGCAGCTTTCTGGGCTATGCTCATCGGCGGTTCAACAACACTGTTTTTAACTGAAGCCGGAACAAATTTACCGTATGACCTGGATCCAAATATTTTTGGAATTACCGGTTCTCTTATAATTTTTGTGTCGTTTTCATACCTTTTCCCAACAAAACAAAAATCCACGGGGAATTAACCAACATACACAATCAACATTAATTCAGGCACATTCAGAAGGAAGCAACCTTTTGAACTGTAAGAAGTTATCGGCAGAATTAAGCAAACGAAGCCCCGAATATTGCAAAAATGATTAAAAGGCAGGGTAGCAATTAAGCAGTAAGCACTCTGCAGTAGGCAGTGAATATGTAGCACATAATGGATAAACAAATTGCTTTCCATAACCCGCATTAGAATAACCTAAAGTTTTGTGAATTCCTTTTATATGTCGATAATTCCGTAACCTCGTTTTATAATAATATTTGTTAATTTAGTGCTGGTTCTTGTTATTAACACATTAAGATACCAGATACAATGTTTTTGTGTTTCGTTGATAATTAGCTTTATCGTATTCTGCCTGCCTGCCCTGCCTGGCAGGGA
>JBNJFT010000234.1:2385-3692 GCA_051747065.1 Bacteroidota bacterium
CAGGATACTATTCGTCAGGATACATCTTCTCAAATGGAGGATACACTCAAATCTAACCAGGCTGCACAAAAAGACACCTCTGAACAAGAACAACCCACTCAACCTGAAACAACCCGGTTAGATTCACTCACCAGAAACGATAAAAAGGAAAAGGAACAAATTGGCCAACAAGAAAGAGAAATTCCGGCCGGTGAAAAAGTTGTCAGGGAAAAACCAGAACAAGATACAGTTACGGCGCTTTATCAAATTACAGGAGCCACCGAAATTCCGGTTTTGAAAAGATTAAAAAAAGATTCCTCGCACATAAATTTTCTGTATAACATTCCTGAAACTAAACCTGATTCGGGGAAAACTGCTGTTTATAAAAACACACGGAACAAACAACACTCTTCAACAGAACAGACTCCCAAACCCAAACTTCTGGATTCAGAAGCACAACAAAAGCAAGACGTTGATTGGTTAAGTATCCTGATTATAGCAATTTTTATATTTCTCGGTTGGACCCGACTGTTCTTCAAAAGATATTTCAGTATCCTTTTTAAAAGTTTTCACTTCATCAATTATGCAGAAGAATTATACAACGAGAAAAGCTCCTTCACTGTTCGCGGGGCTGCCTTTCTGAATGGTGTGCATTTTGTGGTGCTTGGTTTATTTTCTCTTCAGGGAGTGAAAATTTTTTATCCTTCAATAGAAATTGCAGATTACAAGCTTTTTGGAATTCTTACCGGCTTTTTTATATTATGGTACATCTGGAATGCAGTTTTCCAGTATTTTGTCGGATCAGTTTTCCAAAAGTTAAAAACCTTCACTGAATATTTCTATAACTTCAACATTTACAGAAAAATTGCAGGAGTTATACTCTTTCCCTTTGTGGTAATCAATCAATATATCATAGAAGAATTTACTATATATTTCATCTACGCAGGAATTCTGATTTTTGCTGTTATATATTTAATGCACATTTTAAGGGGATTACAGATATTTATAAAGAATAAAGTTTCAATATTGTATTTGATTTTGTATCTTTGTGCTCTCGAATTTTTACCTCTTTTAGTTCTTTATGAAGGGATTACCAATGAGTTTTAACTAAGCGGGCAAGAAACAATTTGCATAAATTAAAGGGTAATTGTAATGGAAATTAAAAAAATTTTAGTCTCTCAGCCGGAACCGGAAAACAAGAAGTCTCCCTACTATGACCTGGTCGAAAAATATGACTTACAAGTAGATTTCAGACCTTTCATTCACGTGGAAGGGATTCCTTCAAAGGAATTCAGAAAATCCCGGGTGGATATTCTTGAACATTCTGC
>JBNJFT010000235.1:0-3685 GCA_051747065.1 Bacteroidota bacterium
GGATTTTGAATGAGCGTGATATTATTCTTATATTTGTTGCATGGAAGATCATGAATATTTTCGAAGTCTTTTAAATGACCCTCAAAACGCTAATTTAAAGGGGACGGATACCTCTTTTGTTAACCATTTACTTTCCATTCTTATTGAATCTTCTTGCAATTATGTTTGTGTATTGAATTCTGATTTTGAAGTTCTTGTCATGAACAACAAATTTTGTGATAAGATCAGATATCAATTAGATAAAGATTTAGAAATTGGACTTCCATTTTTGTCTTTGCTTAAAGATCAATATTCTTCAAAGTGGGAAAAATCTTTACGTGAAGTTATTATAGGGAATGAATCAACTCTTACATTTGGCGTTGAAGAGCAGGAGGATTATGCAAAGGTTGAATTTGAAATCAGGCCCGTATATAAAAATTCAGAAGTACATGGATTGGCCATTTTAGGATATGACATAGTTGAGGATAAAGACGAAATTGGTCGTTTAAACGATAAAGAACTTGTTTTCAGAGCATTAACTCAAAATTTAAAAAGCGCAGTTTATACTTTCGATGAAAAAGGCTTTTTTACTTATGTTAATCCGGCAGCAGAAAGAATTTCCGGTTATTCAGCGGAAGAATTGAAACAGATGCAATTTTTTGAAATCATTCATCCGGATCATCGTGATTTTGTTAAGGAACGGGGGTTTTCACGGTTGGAAAAAGGAAACATACCCCCTACCTATGAATTTAAAATTATAAGTAAAGATAACTTTGAAAAATGGGTCGAGATAACAAATACCCGCGTTTATATTTCGGATCGTTATATTGTACTTGGCTCCGCTGTTGATGTTACCGAACGAAAAGAAGCAGAAGAAAAGTTAAAAGTTGAACAGGCCTATCTTGAAAGACTATTTGAAAATTCACCTGAAGCCATTGTCATCACTTCAAATGAGGGAGAGGTAGAGCATATTAACCGTGAATTTATTCGCTTATTTGGTTATACAAAAGAAGAAGCTTTAGGAAGCTTTATAGATGATTTAATTTCTCCTGATGATAGATATAATGAGGCTACTGAAAAAACAAAGACTGTAGCTAAAGGACAAAGAATTTCCACGGAAACAGTAAGAAAACATAAGAACGGACAGCTAATTCAAGTTTCAATTTTGGGGGCACCCATTGAAGTTGAAGGCGAACAAATGGCGGTATATGGGATATACAGAGATATTTCTGACAGGGTGAGAGCCCAGGAAGCCCTCAAAGAGTCTAAATCTCAATTGCAATATGTATTGAATAATACAAAAGATATTATTTTTCAGGTTGATCTTAAGGGGAGTTTTATATTTGTAAATAAAGCTGCTGAGGAAATGATCGGCTATGCACAGGATGAATTATTGAATAAAAGTTTTTATGAGCTTGTTGTACCTGAGTATCATCAACTTGTTGAGGGACGCATAAAAAAAAGAATAGCCAAAGAACAACTTGCAGATAGTTTTAAAATTGAGGTCTTGAAAAAAGACGGTGAGCGAATTTGGTTGGAATTAATTACCAGTCCTGTCACCAGACGCGATCAGATTGTCGGTATTCAGGGTGTTGCAAGAAATATTAGCCAGCGTATTGAATTTGAAGAAAAATTGAAAAAGGCTAAAGACAAGGCTGAAGAAGCCGATCATCTTAAGTCTGCCTTTTTGGCAAATATGTCCCATGAAATAAGAACACCAATGAATGCCATCCTTGGATTTTCAAGGTTGTTGAATAATCCATCAGTTACAAAAGATCAGCAGGATGAGTATGTTGAAATAATTAATAATCGGGGAAATCAACTGTTACAGGTGATTAATGATATCATAGATCTTTCGAGGATTGATTCCAATCAACTTGTTCTTGAAAAGAAGGAATTTAATCTGAATGATTTCCTCGATGAACTATATTTGAATTTTTCACAGAGAATTCAAGAAAACCATGAAGACCGGATAGAATTTGAGTTGGAAAAAGGCCTGGATGATTCAAAAGCATTTATTCAATTAGATAAAACCCGTTTGGAGCAGATTTTTTCTTATATCCTGGGGAATGCTATTAAATATACAGAAAAGGGAATGATCAAATTTGGATATGATATTGATGATAAACATGAAAATCTGAGGTTTTTCATTCAGGATACTGGTGTTGGAATTCCTGAGGAAAAACAAGACATCATTTTTGAAAGATTCAGGCAATCTGATGATTCAAAAACGAGAGAGTATGGAGGTACCGGTCTTGGCTTGTCAATCTCCAAAGCCCTTATCGAGCTGATGGGAGGCTCAATTTGGTTAAAATCAAAAACAGGAGAAGGAACTGTTTTTTATTTTTCTCTTCCTTATAAAACTAAAACTTCAACACAAACTGTTAAAACCCAAACTGAAAAAACTACACCGGATATGAAATATGACTGGAGCAATAAAAAAATACTCATTGTTGAAGACGATTCTTTGAGTAGCAAATTTCTGGAAACAATACTGGAGGATACAAATGCTACGGTTCTACTGGCTAAAGACGGACAAGAAGCTATTGATGTTTCAAAACAAACTGAAGATCTCGATTTAATCTTAATGGATATACAATTACCAGGAATGAATGGAAATGAGGCAACGGCTGAGATCAGAAAATTGCGGCCAAAACTGCCCATTATTGCCCAAACTGCACATGCAATGGTGGAAGATAAAAAACGTAGTTTTGACGCCGGGTGTGATGATTACATTACAAAACCAATAAATATGGATACGCTATTGGATAAGATTCAAAATGTTTTTGTAAAATATGGCATGGAATGAATCTAACAACTCATCGTTTACGTAAAATATTCTGGTTTATATGTTCTTCTTATTTGGTTTAACAATACTAAAATTAGTAGCCCGATGAAAAACAAAATATATTACTTAAAACCATTTATTTGGTTGATTTTTATTGCGCTTTTTCTTTCAGCTTGTGAAGATGAACTTACAGATGATGTCGGTATAGCAGAAGCTATAGAGGGGCAATGGGTAGTAGAAGAAACGAGCGTACTCCTTGGGGAGGATAGATATGGGGTTTATATAGATATTTTTCCCGATGACAGCAGTAGCGTCAGAATTTCTAATTTTTACTCTATTGGTTATGATTACGATGTGATTGGTGATATTTCAGACAGCCGCATAGAATTACGACCTAATCAGCAGGTGGGAGGTTATGAAATTATAAGTGGAACAGGAAGGATAACCGACGATTATCAAAATATTGACTGGGATTATAAGGTAGATGACGGCTCGGGCGATATTGATAATGTTACTGCCGTATATACTAAAGAATAACCTTATTTCAGGAGGCAGTTTCTATCTAGGCACTTTCAGAAGTAGAGAGGTAATCTTAAAAACACATTTTTTTAGCTGAAATAAAAGTAGTTAGTAATCAGTAGTTAGTAGCGATCTGGCAACAGTTATAGGCTATAGAATTTATTTCCCGGCTAGCAATAAGATAATATAAAGTACCTGCATATTAGAATTATATCTAATTTTTACGACCTCGAAAACAATCAAAAATAGAAAAAAGCGGTGTTATTACAGAATTAAATTTAAGGAAATGACTCCTCTTAATTTTCAGTTTGAAAATTTTTTCGTTCATTTCTCTTAACGCCTTTTTTTAAACTGCTCATAAAAAGCGTCTTATGTCTTTCTACTAACTACTAAATACTA
>JBNJFT010000236.1:0-3668 GCA_051747065.1 Bacteroidota bacterium
AGGCACATTCAGAAGCAAGCAACCTGCTGAATTGTAGTAAGTTATCGATAAAATTAAGCAAAGCGAAACCCTGAAAAATGCAAAAATGATTTAAAAGCGAGGTAAATTTTTAAAAACGCTCGTTCATTTAATCAACATATTAAGATATCAGATACAATGATTTTTGCATTTAATTGATAGTTAGCTTTATCGTATTCTGCCTGCCGGCCGGCAGGTAGGAATTCTTATAGAAATATAGCCGGTACTTCTGAAATTGCCTAGTTAGTAGAAAGATTGTCAGATGCTTTACCATCTACTATCTACTTCTGAAATTTCCTGGTTGTTTCGAATACGTATCAGCAACAAGCCTATAAATGTGATTATGCCGTTCATAATCAGCAGTTCAAACCCGAACTTATATCCATTGAATAACATCTCTGAATTGAAGCTTATTATTCCGCTGATGATTGGTGAAAGTATGGCTATGAACGGAACCCATTTGTCTTTGACCTGCATTTTGGTGAACAGTCCAAATGTGTACATACCCAAAAGTGGCCCATACGTATAACCTGCAATGGTGAAAAGAGCGCTGATCACGCTTTGGTCGTTTACAATGTTGAAAATAATAATGATTATGGCTAAAACTACTGAAACTCCAACATGCACCTTCTTTCTGAGTATTTTCAGCGCTTTTTCTTTCATGTCTTTTGTATTCAGAATATCTACCGTGAAAGATGTAGTCAGTGCTGTTAAAGCAGAGTCCGCACTGGAATATGCTGCAGCAATTAATCCCAACAAGAAGAAGAAACCTACAGCAGGAGCAAGGTAGCCTTGTGTTGCTATGATTGGGAACAGGTCGTCAGATTGTTCAGGAAGTGGGATTCCTTCCCTCTTTGCATAAATTATCAACAACGCCCCGAGCGACATAAACAGAAGATTTACCGGAACCAGTCCAAGGCTAAACCAGTACATGTTTTTCTTCGCTTCTTTAATATTTCGGCAACTCAGGTTTTTCTGCATCATGTCCTGATCAAGGCCTGTCATGGTGATCGTAATAAAAGCGCCTGCAAAAAATTGCTTGATAAAGTGATATTCATGATTCCAGTTCTCGAAGAAGAAGATTTTGGAATCTTCGCTATCTGCTACTGTTTCCACCAAGCCGGAGAAATTCAGGTTTAGGTTTTGACTGATCAGATAAACAGTCACTCCCACAGCGGTTAACATGAAAAGTGTTTGCAGGCTGTCTGTCCAGATAATTGTTTTGATTCCCCCCTTGAAAGTATAAAGCCATATAAGCAATATGGTAATCACCACTGTTGCTTCAAAAGGAATGTTCCATTGGTTGAACAAAGTAATTTGAAGTACATTGGCTACCAAAAACAGGCGAAAAGCTGCCCCGATCGTACGAGACAGGAGAAAGAAAGAAGCACCTGTTTTGTATGATTTCAGCCCAAACCGCCTTTCAAGGTAAGTGTAGATCGATGTAAGGTTCAGCCGGTAGTACATCGGCATAAGAATGTGAGCAATGACCAGGTAACCAGGCAAATAACCAAGCACAATCTGCATGTATGAAAACTGGCTGTCCATAACGTATCCCGGAACAGAAATAAAAGTAACACCTGACAATGTAGCGCTTATCATCCCGAATGCAACTATATACCAGGGAGATTTTCGGTTTCCGAGAAAAAAAGACTGGTTGTTTGCATTTTTTCCTGTGAAGTAGGAAATTATCAGCAATACAGCAAAATATCCGGTAATTATAAATATGACAGTCGTTGGGTTCATACTATGATTTCACTTTGTAATTTTTTTTATCTTTTAAATCATTCTGCAAGAATAATAAAAACAATTAAAACTTTTGTAACGTTATCAAACTATTAAAATGATATTATTATTTTTGACATAAAATTAAGTCTGATGGATATTCACTATTTTTCTTCAAAATTACTGGAAGACGCTGTGGATGAATTTGCAAAACTTCCCGGAATAGGTAAGAAAACGGCCTTTCGGTTAGTGCTTCATCTGTTGAATAAGGAGAAAAAGGAAGTCAGGCAGTTTGGAGATACCATAATTAAATTACGAGAAGAGATCAGACGATGTAAGTCGTGCAATGTGATTTCCGATACGGAATTATGTCCGATTTGTGCAGATCAGAAACGAGACAGCTCTCTTATATGTGTAGTTGAAAACAGCCGGGATGTAATTGCCATAGAAAATACTCAGCAATATAATGGAATTTATCATGTTCTTGGTGGAATTATCTCTCCAATGGATGGTATAGGCCCTTCGGATTTAAATGTGGAAAATTTACAAAACAAAATCGAATCTAATCACGTAGAAGAAATTATACTTGCATTAAGTACAACTATGGAGGGAGATACGACAAATTTTTATTTATATAAGCGGCTGAGAGAATATCCAGTTAAAATTTCGACAATTGCCAGGGGGGTGTCTATTGGTGATGAACTGGAGTTTGCAGATGAACTCACCCTTGGCAGATCTATTGTACACAGAACCCAATTTGAAAATACATTATCACAGAAATAATAAATTAAAAATGTTGCAATTGATAAATTTTACAATTAAAAAATCGGGAATAATAATCATTTTGTTCTTCTTTATTTTTGCCGGCTATACTGCACAAGGACAGAATACCGCAAAATTGGATTCCCTGCTTGAACTGGCAGAGGACTTAATAGATATTGATGATTATAAGGAAGCTGAAGATAAGATAGACGAAGCGCTTGACGTTAATAAAACTTATGAGCCTGCTATGGAGGCTAAAGTGAGAGTTTTAATGTCAAGGGAAAAATTTTCAAAGGCAAATAGAAAAATAAAGAAAGCTTTGGATGAATATCCGGAAAACCCTTTTTTTTATTATCATAAGGCAGAGATAGCGATGGAAGAAGAAGAGTATCAGGAGGTTCTTGAGAGTGTTAATAAGGCCCAGGGATTAACAAAAGACGATAAAAAGTTATTGAATAAAATTCTGGTAACTAAGGGAGCTGCTTATCAGAAATTGGGGAATACCGAAAAAGCCATGATTAATTATTCAAAAGCTTTAGAAATAAACTCTGATAATCCAAATATTTTTGTTTACCGAGGTTACCTGTATTATAAAAAGGAGCAATATAAAGATGCTATTGAAGACTTTGAGAAAGTGCTGGATTTAGATCCTAATAATCATTATGCACTGTATAATATCGGGATGTCGGAATTTAAACTTGGCAACAAATCCGAAGCTTGTGATGCTTTTCATAAAGCCTGTGAATTAGGGAATAGAAATGCCTGTCAAAAAGTAGTTTCAAATTGTGTCAGAGGACGGGATTAAATCTCCCGGATAAATTTATTTTATCGCAGAAATAAGTTGAATACGTTAACCAGGCGTATTCAGAAGTAGATAGAGACTATTATTAAAAAGAGCATCAATTAGCAAATGAGTAAGCAGTCGCAGCAGTACCAGCGAAGAGAAAAACCTGACAGCGACTTCAAGGCCTGTCAGCGTTTGAACAGAAAAAGAAAAAGAGAAAAAGTAAGCTGCAGGCAACAGAGAAAATTTTACCTCGCTTTTTAATCATTTTTGCATTTTTTGGGGTTTTGCTTTGCTTAACTTTATCGATAACTCCCTGCAATTCAACAAGTTGCTTGCTTATGAATGTGCCTATCTACCATCTACTATCTAACATCTA
>JBNJFT010000237.1:0-2020 GCA_051747065.1 Bacteroidota bacterium
CTGTTTGTTCCGGTTCAATCATCTGAAAATTTGTTAATTCTTCAGTTACTTTAAAATCATAATCAGGATACTTATAGATTGGCATTCTTTCTTCGGTTTCGCCCATAGAATAGCCCCACAGCGTTTTATACTCCTCCGGATCTTCACCTGTTTCCTCGATTTGTTTCAGGTAGCTGGAAATTGACTTGGATTCGACAATTACAATTTTTCCCATTTTATCAATAACAGGACTGTGTTTTCGGGTAGCATCGTGATCAAATTTTAAAATGCGCCTGCCATCAGGAGTTAAGCCGATTGTTCTGAAAGTAAGGCTTTTTCCAACACCCGGCATGTTCAGAACGTTGCGGTCGGTGCCAAGAAACAATATGTCCTCAGCATCGATAATTTCCCGGATATTTTTCACCATGTTTTTTGATTCCTCCGGGAATTCTCTGATTCTATCATAATAAGCTCTTGATACCATACCAAATCGCTTTTCCTCTATTTGTTCCTGTATTGAGCGGGCATTGGTGGCAAAATTGTGGTAGTTTTCCATAAAACCTTTTGCACTGAAAGTATAATAAGGCAACACGCCAATTTCATTGAGCGTCTTGCGCAGTTTTGCTGTGTGGCCACGTCTTGATGCTGACGCGGTAAATACCTGTTGGTTTGTAATTATCCAGCCTGCCGAAATTAGCTTTTTTATAGCTTCTTTTGATTCCGGGGTAATCTCCATCGCCGATTCGTAATGAGTTTGGATTACAAATTGTTTGATTCCTATTTTTGATGCTTTCTTTTTGAATTTTGCCAGAATATCAATGAGTTCTTCGTTAATACGCTGAGGCATGTAAATTGGTAAACGCGTTCCTAAACGGACACGCAGCATCTCTGCGTATTTTTCGCCATCGGGACGGTTTTTGTTATCTTCTTTCTTTTGAGCCGCCATATCATATACCGCATCTAATATTCTTTGAAGCGATTTATCCGAACTCATCAAAGCATCTCCGCCAGTAATTAATATATCCCTTATTTGAGAGTCGTTGCGGAAATATTTCATGATTTTTTTCAGCTTCTCTGGCCATTTTTCATGTGGCTTGAGTTTATCCAGATTGAAATTTAAGTTTCCGCTTTGAAAATCATACATTCTTTGGCAAGAAGCACACAACCCGCCACATGCTCGTCCCATAGAGTCGGGGATCAATATAGCCACATTGGGGTAGCGCCTGTGTACATTCCCTCCTTCAGGTAACAACCACCCTGCAGCATTAGGTTTGCCCGGTTCAACCAAATCTTCTTTTTCCCATGCTCTAATATGCCCGAATTCATCTACCAGTTCTTTGCTGTAAAGGATGTAATCTCTTATAGGCTGGTCTGCTCCAATGTAATCTCCTGTTTTTTTAGTATGCAAAAGAGACAGATAGTATGGATTTACGAAAAACGGAATTCCTGCTTCTTTTGCTTCATAAAGAATTTCCATTGTTTCTTCGGAAAGCGAATAGTCCAGTAGTTCCTGAAGGGTGTCCGGATCACGGATAGCAAATTTCAGATGGAAAAGTTTGGAATTCCACCATTCATGCATCTTTTTCTTCTTCTTATCATCTGAATCACTGGGTTCAAACTTGAAGACTGAACTTGTTAATTCCCCATCATCTATCTTTTTTATAAGTATATTTATGATGCGCTCTTTGTTTTCTTTTCTGATTTCGATGATTTCCGGATCCAGACCTGAGGGGTGCCTGTCCATCCATTCTTTAATTTTTACTTTATCCGGAAGTTCTCTGGTTAGCTTTTCATTAAACTGCCTGAAAAGATTCAGTAAGTCTTCAAAAAAGTCAGGTTTTGCACCTCCTTTTCCAAATTTAACAGCTAACCATAAAAGCCTGATAGGATTGTTGTAAAATTTCTTTCCCCGCAGATTCGGATCTTCATACTCCATCCCTTCGTGGTCTATAAAGTCTAAAATCCGAATCGCTGCAAAATCTTTATAGTTGAGGTTTGTAAATATATCTCTGCCACTAACATTCCCTGAGTAATATTGTAA
>JBNJFT010000237.1:2120-3664 GCA_051747065.1 Bacteroidota bacterium
TTTTTATATTTTTTCCCTTTTATATAATCACCGATGAAATTTCCGATTTTTATATATTCATTATCTCCGGAAAGAAATATGTGAGCTAAATGGTTCATAATCTATGATTATAACTCTGATTGTTTTCTTGTATTATGCTGAATGTTTAAATTAATTCAACTAAATTTTCTTTCAGGGTTAACATAGTTTGCAATGAATTTGTTCTATGGATATGTTTTTTAACATCTGCTGAACGAAAGTTGCTTTTCTTTTTTAACTTCTAATTGTCAAGGGTTTATCTTGAAATTGTTTAAATAGATGTGAAATACATAAAGAGAAATAAATTGGCAAAAATTCCCATTATAAAATATATTTTTGCCAGTAAATAATTAATTAATATAAAACCTCAAATAAAAGTTACGAATTATGGCAAAAAGAAATGTAATCATTATCGGAGCCGCTGGAAGAGATTTCCACAACTTTAACACCTATTTTCGTGGAAAAAGCGAATTTAATGTAGTAGCATTCACAGCAGCTCAAATACCTGATATTGAAGGAAGAAAGTATCCGGCAAGTTTAGCCGGTGAAGATCTATATCCCGATGGAATACCTATTTACGCAGAGGAAGAACTTCCCAAACTGATTAAAGATTTGAATGTAGATGATTGTGTGTTCTCATACAGTGATGTTCCATATCAGCATATTATGAGTGTGAGCTCTATTGTACATAATGCTGGTGCCAATTTCATTACACTGGGAATGAGAGACACAATGATAAAAAGTACAAAACCGGTTATTTCCGTAGGAGCAGTTCGAACCGGTTGCGGTAAAAGCCAGACTTCCAGGAAAGTTATTGAAACTCTGATGGAAAAAGGCCTTAAAGTTGTTGCTATTCGCCACCCTATGCCTTATGGCGATTTGGAAAAACAAAAGGTTCAGCGTTTTGCAAAACTTGATGATCTTAAAAAACATGACTGTACCATTGAAGAAATGGAAGAGTATGAACCTCATATTGTAAGGGGAAATGTTATTTATGCAGGTGTTGATTATGAAGCTATTGTAAGAGAAGCCGAAAATGATCCGGATGGATGTGATGTTATTCTCTGGGATGGTGGAAACAACGACTTCCCGTTTTACAAACCAGACCTTGCAATTACTGTAGCTGACCCACACAGACCAGGACACGAGTTGAACTATTACCCGGGCGAAGCAAATCTCAGACTTGCTGACACTGTTGTGATCAACAAGATGGATAGCGCTTGTCCTGATGATATTCAAACTGTACGTCAGAACATTGCAAAAGTTAATCCGAATGCAACAGTTATTGACGGCGCTTCTCCTATTTCTGTTGAAGATCCTTCAGTAATAAAAGGTAAGAAAGTGCTTGTTGTTGAAGACGGCCCAACCCTTACTCATGGTGAAATGAAGATCGGTGCAGGAACAGTTGCAGCACAGAAATTCGGTGCGGCAGAGATTGTCGATCCCCGGCCATATACTGTTGGAAGATTAAAAGAGACATTTGAAATTTATCCTGAAATCGGCAAATTGCTTCCTGCAATGGGTTA
>JBNJFT010000238.1:0-3656 GCA_051747065.1 Bacteroidota bacterium
ATTCTATCGTTTAATTAATCCCAAATAAACCTATTCAAAATCTTTGAATGTTTCTTTGATTTTGTCCATCGCTTCTCTTAATTGTTCTTCAGAAATAGTCAATGGTGGAGCAAAACGTATGATATTTCCATGGGTAGGCTTAGCGAGTACTCCATTTTCTTTCATAGAGACACAAACATCCCATGCAGTTTTACCTTCCTTATTTTTAATTACAACCGCATTGAGCAATCCTTTTCCACGAACCTTTTCAATCATATCAGATTTGATACTTTTGAACTCGTCCCGGAAAATTTTACCAAGGCGCTCGGCATTCTCAGCCAGTTTTTCTTCTTTAACAACTTCTAAAGCAGCCATGGCGACTCTTGAAGCAACCGGATTTCCGCCAAAAGTAGAACCATGTTCACCGGGTTGAATGGTGAGCATTACATCATCATTAGCCAACACTGCGGAAACAGGATATAAACCACCAGAAATTGCTTTACCTAAAATTAAAATATCAGGGCGTACCTCTTCATGATCACATGCCAGTAATTTTCCTGTTCTTGCAATTCCTGTCTGTACTTCATCAGCAATAAAGAGTACATTATTTTGCTTACACAATTCAGCCGCTTTCTTAATGTATCCGTCATCCGGAACATTAACACCAGCTTCTCCTTGTATTGGCTCAACGAGAAAACCAGCTACATCCGGATCCTGTAGTTCTTTTTCCAGTGCATCAAGATCATTAAAAGGAATTGTCACAAACCCTGGGGTGTAAGGACCATAGTCTTTTTTAGCATCAGGGTCACTGGACATAGAAACAACTGTAATTGTCCTTCCGTGGAAGTTGTCTTCACACACAATGATTTTTGCTTTGTTTTCAGGTATTCCTTTTCTCTTGTATCCCCATTTACGACATAACTTAATAGCCGTCTCATCGCCTTCAACACCGGTATTCATAGGCAAAACCTTGTCATAACCAAAATAATTGGTAATATATTCAGCATATTCTCCAAATACGCTATTATGATATGCACGAGAGGTCAAAGAAAGCTTCTCAGCCTGATTTTTTAATGCTTCAACAATTTTCGGATGATTATGCCCTTGATTTAATGCAGAATATGCTGATAAAAAATCAAAATACTGTTTTCCTTCAACGTCCCATACGTGAACGCCCTCACCTTTTTCCAGAACTACCGGAAGAGGATGATAATTGTGTGCTCCGTACTTATCCTCTCTTTTGATGTAATCTTCTGTGGTCATTTTAGCCATAGTCCTTATATTTAAACAATTAACAATTTATTATATTTTAGTGGCACAATCTTAAGGAAAACTTTTTTGATTATCAAACCTTAACTTATTATTTTTGTTATAACTAAGTCTATTTTATAACATATATTTTTAATTCAGGGTTTTCTTAAGTTATGTGTAATTATTTATTTTTTTAACAAGCCCAAAAAATCTTATTTATGAGTGAAGAAAATTTAACACCGGAAAATGTTTATAAATTGATTGAAAAACGATATAGCCCGGTAACTTTCTCAAGCCAAAACGTAGAAGAAGAAAAACTTTTTCAACTTTTTGAAGCTGCACGTTGGGCTCCTTCAAGTTTTAATGACCAACCATGGAATTTTATTTACGGTGTAAAAGGAAAAGACAAGATCTACGATAAACTCTTTGATTGTTTGCTTGAACCAAATCAAATGTGGGCAAAATATGCTCCAATACTAATGTTAAGCATTGCCAACATGATCTCGCCCACAACCCAAAAGGAAAATCCGTATGCTTTTCATGACACAGGAATGGCTGTAAGCAATTTATTGATGCAGGCAACATCTATGGGGCTTTATGCTCATCAGATGGGAGGATACTCCAAAAAGCAAGCAATTGAAAGCCTGAAAATTCCCAAAACTCATTCTCCTGTAGCAATGATAGCTATTGGATATCAAGGAAATGCTGAAGATTTTCCTGAAGAATTACAACAAAAAGGCAATAAAGAACGAACTCGAAAAATGCTTAAAGACTTTGTTTTCAATTCAGAATTTCTTTAAAAAAGAACTTAAAAAGTTCAGGAAAAAGGCATGGTATAGTAAAGCTCTTGATATCTTTACTGTTGTATTAATTATATTGGTATTAATCCCTGCTACGCGAAAAGAGTTAATGACCTACGCCTCAAAAATAAAAATGCATCTGACTTCTGTAGAAAAAGAAGAAATTGCAGTAGGGCAAAAAGAGAAAAACTCTTTCATTCTCAAAAGCTCATCTGGCGCCAAATCCTCGTTAAATGAGCACCTCGATAAACCTGTATTTATTAATTTCTGGGCAACATGGTGCCCTCCATGCCGCGCAGAAATGCCGGCAATTCAGAAACTTTATAACAAATACAATGAATCTGTTAATTTTTTGATCGTTTCCAATCAGGACATGGCAACACAACAAGATTTTCTGAAAAAAAACGATTATAAACTGCCGGTATACCAATTGACATCAAAGCCAGAAGGCGCTTTCTCATACTCTGTTTTACCCACAACTTATATGATATCAAACGAACAAAAAATTATATTTGAAAAAGAAGGGGCTCATAACTGGAATTCAAAAAAAATACATGCAATTTTTGATGAGATGATAGAATAGATTTGAAATAATCAATATAACCTGAATTATTCACAGGTTAAAAACAAAAAGATCAGGAACAAGATCAATCCATAAATTCAGTATCTTCCCAGAACAGAATCTTTTCCCTCTTCATGAGATGTACTATCTGACATTTTTTGGGGTAGTGTCGATTAATATTTTCTGCTCATCTAAATTGAAATGCTGCCCCAAAAACTTCATGTTCTGATACTGAAGGATTTCTGAACACAAGTGCCAGAGTTATTGCAATCCATGCAATCGATCTTTGAACCCACCTCCATAATTGGCGGTTATTCAAATTCACGTCTTGAGAGTTTATTCTTAATTTTTTTCATTGGATGCCTTATTAATTAATAAAACACATAAAATTTAGTTACAAACGTAACTATTTTTTTTATACTTTTCAATAGTTATTTCTTAGCATTCTTAGTAAATTTGATAGATTAAAAATAAACCGTTTGAACTTATGAAGTACTCTTTTGATAAATCACTCGGGAAAATAACTCATCAGATATCAAAAGGCCTTGGTAAAAAGCTTGTGGAAAAATTCACCAAACATGGTTATAACATAAGTTCTTTGGAATGGACCGTTATTTCATACCTCTACTACAATAAAGAAAGCAACCAAAAAGAAATAGGAAAATTTATCAGCGAAAATAAAGTCAGGACAAAAAGAATTATTGACAACCTTGAAAAACAAGGACATGTCAAACGCTCCATTTCAAAAAAAGACAAAAGAAAAAACACTGTAAAGCTTACCTCCGGTGGTGAGAAACTATATCTAACACTTGCACCTCTTGCAGAAAAGACATTAAGTGAAGCATATTCCGGCCTTTCAAAAAAGGAAATAAATCAATGCTTCACTACTCTCCTTAAAATACAGGAAAAACTAAGTAATGAATAACAAAACTCCACTCATAATACTTAAGAGTATGGTGAATTGAACCTATTTTAGCAATTCTCGATCATGGCTTATAATGTCAGGTTAAAAAGTTTGATAAGAAAAAAATATTCTGGGAAAAAAATTGTTAATAAAATAATAG
>JBNJFT010000239.1:0-3649 GCA_051747065.1 Bacteroidota bacterium
TGGGAGGACAAGGTGCTCCCCTTGTTCCAATCGGAGACGAATTATTGTTCAGCGAATACGATTATTGCCTGAATCTCGGAGGGTACAGCAACATCTCATATAAATCAAACAATGTCAGGCTTGCCCACGACATTTGCCCGGTTAACAAGGCACTAAATTATTTTGCAGCGAAAGAGGGAAAAGAATACGATAAAGATGGCGAAACCGGGCGAAAAGGGAACCCAGTCAAAGAGCTTCTGACTGAACTAAACCAACTGGATTTTTATCATACATCCGGGCCGAAATCACTCGGTGATGATTGGTTAAATGATATATTCCTCAAAATTGCGGAGAAATATGAAGCGAGTTATTCTACATCTGATATCCTAAGAACTATCTATGAGCATATTGCGAAACAGATAGCAAAAGCCACTGATCACACCGCTAATATGAAAATACTCGCCACAGGAGGAGGAGCACACAACCAATTTTTGATAGAATGTATACGCAAACAAAACAGAAACCAACTTATTATTCCTGAAGATCAACTGGTAGATTTTAAAGAATCACTGATTTTTGGGCTTATGGGAGTTTTAAGAGTTGAAAACAAAAATAACTGCCTGGCTTCTGTTACCGGAGCAAAACATGACAATTCAGGGGGCATAATCTTTAATATTTAAACTCTCCCACAAAAATTTTGTCAAGGTTGAAAATGAAATATTCTTTGTAAACAAAAAAAATTATATTTGTTAAATCAGAGATAAAAGTATTAAATATGGAAAATTTTACAGCATACAACCCAACAAGCCTACATTTTGGAAAAGATGTAACAGATCAGCTTGGTGAAGTTATCAGTAATTATGGGAAACGAATTTTGCTGATGTATGGAAAAGGCTCGATTAAGCGCAATGGCATCTATGACATGGTTATGAGCCAACTCAACTCAATAAATGCTGAAGTATTTGAATATTCAGGCATCAAATCAAATCCCGTCGTTGACGATGTATATGAAGCTACTGAATACGGCATGAAACACAATGTTAACGTTATCCTCTCCGTAGGTGGAGGCAGTGTGCTCGACAGTGCCAAGATCACCTCATTGAGCCTTGCAAATAAAGTCGACACATGGGATTTAATGAAAAGAAAAATTGAGCCCAAAACCAAGATTCCGGTTGTATCCGTACTTACGTTAGCTGCAACAGGTTCCGAAATGAACGGAGCTGCTGTATTGCAAAATCATGGCACAAAAGAAAAGATTGGGCTTGTTCATTCACTGAACTATCCGAACCATTCCTTCTTAGACCCCCAATTCACCTATTCCGTATCAAAAGAATATACTGCTTACGGTATAGCCGATTTAATGGCACATACTTTTGAATCATTCTATGGAGGGGGAACTGCCTCTTTATCCGACCGTTTTGTAGAAGCGATTAACAAAGAAGCGATGGAATACGGCCCTAAAGTTCTCAAAGAACCTAAAAATTATGAGTACCGGGCAAATATTATGTGGGCTGCCACTAATGCCTTAAATGGCTTATGTGACCGCGGCCGGACAATTGGCGACTGGGGAACTCATGCTATCGGCCATATCTTATCGTTTCTATACGATACACCGCATGGAGCTACTTTAACTATTGCCTCCCTTGCATGGATGAAATTGCAGAAAGAGCGTATTCCCGAGCGCGTAGCAAAACTGGGGGAACATTTATTCGGTACAACTACTGCCGACGAAACTATTCAAAATCTTTCTAAATTCTTTAAATCAATCGATTGTCCTGTGAAATTAGCAGACATCAATATTAAGAAAGAAAAGAAAGAAGAAATTATAGAACTTATGAATAGAAACAAAGTTAACGGATTAGTACACGAACTTACAGATGAAGATCGTGAAAAGATCGTAGATTTAATGTATGAAGAATAATCACAATTAATATAAATAAAACACAAGCTATGAAAACAAAAATCAAGACAATTAGCCTGACATTATTTTTGTCATTCTTTTTAGTTAACATCAGTCATGGTGACTGCACCAATTTCTTAGTAACCAAAGGCGCCAGCAAAGATGGATCAACAATGATCACTTACGCTGCTGATTCTCACGTACTTTATGGAGAACTTTATTACAGGGCAGCTGCTGATCATCCAGAAGGCGCAATGCTGGATGTATATGAATGGGATACAGGAAAATACCTGGGAGAAATTCCACAAGTGGAACATACTTACTCCGTTGTTGGAAATATGAACGAACATCAGCTTACAATTGGAGAAACAACTTACGGCGGAAGAGAAGAACTTGCTGTGAAAGATTCAAACGCCATAATCGATTATGGAAGCTTAATGTATATCACACTTCAAAGGGCAAAAACTGCAAGAGAAGCAATTAAGGTAATGACCAACCTTGTTGACGAATACGGTTATTACAGTACCGGTGAATCTTTCTCAATTGCAGATAAGAATGAAGTATGGATTTTTGAAATAATCGGAAAAGGATCTGAAGACAATGGCGCAGTATGGGTAGCACGAAAGATACCGGACGGATACGTATCTGCTCATGCCAACCAGGCAAGAATAAGGACTTTTCCACTGGAAGACGAGGAATCAAGTATAACTTTCAGCGACATTGATGAGATTTCAAATTCAGAAGTAACTACCGTTTATGCAGACGATGCTATCTCATTTGCAAAAGAAAAGGGATGGTACGAAGGTAAAGACGAAAATTTCAGCTTTTCTGATACTTACGCTCCAATGACATTTGGCGGCGCAAGATTCTGCGAAGTAAGAGTATGGTCATTCTTTAAAGACATTCACGATGATATGGGCCAATATCTTGAGTATGTGAAAGGAAATGAGCTGGACAACAGAATGCCATTGTGGATTAAGCCAAATGAAGAATTGGATGCAAGAGACCTTATGAATTTCATGAGAGATCACCTTGAAGGGACAGAACTGGACATGCGTGATGATTTTGGCGCCGGCCCGTTTGACAACCCATACAGATGGCGGCCACTTTACTGGGAAGTGGATGATGAAAAATATTTTAACGAAAGGGCTACTGCAACACAGCAAACCGGATTCTCTTTTGTATCACAATCAAGAGACTGGTTACCTGATGAAATCGGCGGTATATTTTGGTTTAGCGTAGACGACGCTGCCAGCACTGTTTATACTCCACTTTACGCAGGATTGCAGAAATCACCTGAAACTTATGCGGAAGGAAATGGCTCTATGATGGAATGGTCTGAAAATTCTGCTTTCTGGATTTTCAACCAGGTTTCTAATCTTGCTTACACGCGCTATAACCAGATTCATCCTTACATCAACGATTATCAGCAAAAATTAGAGAAACGTTTCGTCCAATATACTGAAGCCATTGACAATAAAGCAATGGATTTGTATAATGATGATGAAGAAAAAGCCATCGAGTTTGTTTCTGATTTCTCAGTTGACAATGCTAACAGCCTGGTTCATAACTGGAAAAAGTTCTATCAATTCCTTTTCATGAAGTTTGTTGATGGAAACGTGAAACCAACTGATGGAAGAGAGTTTAAAACCAATGGCACAGGTGTAGTAGAAGTAGAATTCCCGGGATACAGTGAAGAATGGTACAAAAAGTTAATTGAAGAAACCGGCGATAAATTTAAAGTTCCCGACGAAGACGAATAATTGAGAG
>JBNJFT010000240.1:0-3643 GCA_051747065.1 Bacteroidota bacterium
TGCCTTCAAATTATAGAAGTTTCCTATATTTACGCTTTAATTTAAAACCAAAAATTAGCTCATTGCAGTAAAGTTATACTAATGGAAAAATTGGATTTGCGCAAAAAGCGAAACTTATTTCTTATCTTATTTGTTACTTTATTGTCTGTGGCAGGCGTATCTTCTATAATTCCGGTTTTTCCTGAAATGAGTGAAGCACTGGATGTATCCCGCGACAAAATTGGTTTATTGATCACTGTTTTCACATTGCCCGGCGCCGTTTTAGCTCCTGTTATTGGAATAATGACCGATCGCTGGGGGCGAAAGAAGATTTTAATGTTGGCCCTGCTTTTATTTGGAATAACGGGAACGTTATGTTTTTTTAGCAGAGAATTCGAAACCATACTGGTTCTTCGTTTCTTTCAGGGACTGGGAGCTGCTTGTCTTGGTATTATCAATATTACACTTATCGGGGATATTTTTTCAGGCAATCAAAAAATTAAAGCCATGGGATACAACAGCAGTGTCCTGAGTATTGCTGCGGCGTTGTTTCCTGCAGTAGGTGGATTGTTAGCGGCAATAAACTGGAATTATCCTTTTCTTATTCCGGTTTTGGCAATATTTCTGGCCTTCCTTGTGTTCTTTTATCTTGATAACCCTGAACCTGACGGAAAAACACAGTTAAAAAGTTATTTTCAGAATGTGATAAAATCAATTTTCACCAGAAAAGCCCTTATATTGTTTCTATTGAATTTCGCCACCTTTACCTTGCTTTTTGGAGTTATAATGACCTATCTTCCTATTTTTCTTAAAGATCAATTCGACATGTCGAGTAAAGTGATAGGTTTTCTGTTATCCTTTATGGCTGTTTCAGCGGGTTTAATTGCCTCCCAGTTATCTCGTTTTTCAAAGGTATTTTCAATGAAATTGCTTCTCGCTTTAGGGTTTGTGGCGTACCTGACAGGATTTTTAATAATTCCTTATGCAGAGAATGTCTATGGTTTACTCATTCTTCTGTTTGTTATTGGTATGGGCCAGGGAATTACTATCCCTACCATCTTTAACCTTTTAACAAGCATTTCGCCGCTGGAACACCGTGGTGTTTTTATGTCCGTTAATAGTACAGCTATCCGTGGTGGTCAAACTGTTGGCCCTTTGTTGGCAGGTTTATTATTCAGTTTGGGGGGAATCTCATGGGTGTTTTGGTCCGGCGCAATAGTGGCTTCATTATTTGTATTGATTATTGCTCTTTTTATTCCGTCTTATAAACATTTGTAAGTTAGGTGATGAATTCTATTGCCTTTAACTGTTGCCAAACCGCTACTAACTCCTAACTACTGGCTACTATCTACTTTTCCAAATTAATCTTCTATTTCTGAACATACCTATAGAACAAAAGAAAAAATGCCTTCTCAGACATATTCTGAAGTTGTATGACTAGTTGCTTTCTTCCAATGTCTGGATTTTGGTATTTAACCTTTCTATTGTTTCTTTTATTGGTTCATTGGGTTTAATAAAATTGAAGTCGCCCCAAAAGGAAGGATCATAATCTTTCACCTGCTCAATGAAAATTTTATGAGGTTTAGCGGTTTCTCCGGATCTAAACTTGTTAACACTGTCCTTACTGAAATTATTAGCGGCCATTTCAAAACGTACAAAGAAATCATCGCCAAATAATTCACCTTTCTTTCTTATTTTGAATGTTAAATCTCCGCGTATATGGTTGAGATGGTATTTTCCGTCTGTTTTTTTGTAGCTGACAAAATAGGAAGTTTTTTTGGGTTTAACATTCATATCCCACTTCTTTTTAATAATCAGTGATTCAGAAATTTTCTTAAGATTTTCTTTATTTAGATGAAATTCAGTGCCGATTATTGTCAGGTTTTCAATATCAATATATAACTTGCCGGAATAAAGTGGCATTTCTGTCTTTTTATCTGGTTTGAATCCAATAACATATACATCTCTGTTATTAAAAAAACTAATGTCTTCCAGTGAATATGAGTATAGATTACGTTCAGATAAATTTATAAAAGACATTCTCGCATCTATAATATCTAAAGAAAGAATAGCCTCCAGTCCGGATTTAAGTTTTAACATGATACTGTCCTTTCTGGAATAATCAATTGTCTTTCGTGATTTAAGAACTTTTATTTGTGGAGACTGAAATAGTTTAATGTTCGGTTTATAAATTTTAATGATAGCTTCTGAGATTGAGGTATATTGATCTTCTTTCTTAACAGTTTCCCGATAGAAGCTTGTGAGTGAAACGGGAGTTTCAGTGTGATAGTTTCCTTCTATCCGTTTTATGGCTTTTTCAAGAATAATGTCCGGGTCTTTTGAGCGTATGATAACTTCTTGAATTGTATAGCGTTTTTTGTTAAGGGTAAAAGTATCTTTTTTCCCCGGAAGCTCGCTGACGGGAAAGGTTTTATTTTCATATCCGATGAAAGAAATGATTAAGGTGTCAGTGCGAAATTCCGGATCTATTTTGAAAACAAATTCCCCTTCATTATTAGCAATTGTTCCAACGGCATGATTTTTAAGACTGATTGTAGCGAATGGTAAAGGTTTGTTTTTCTTTTTCTGCAAAACTTTACCTTCAATAGTTATGGGAGTTTTTTCTTTCATAAGCACCCCGGAACTGTCGAGAGGCCTGTTTTTTTTATGAATAACTATATGGTTTTTTACTACATTATAAGTTAGCGATGTATCCTGAAACAAAGTGTCAATGATGTGTTTCAGCTTATAATCTTTCAACGAAAGAGTTATTGGTTCTTCATCATCTATGATGTTGGAATTGTAGGAGAAATTATATCCCGTTTCTTGTGTTAATTTTAAGATAATCTGATAGATCGGTGTATTGTCTTCTGAAAAAGAGTATTTTTGGTTAAGTATATCCTTTTCCTGACTCAATAACTGCGTTGTTGTGCTTATAAAAAGTATTAGAATAATGACTGATCCACGCATCACCTTATTTACTGAATTAATTTGTTAGCAGATATTGATTCTCGCTTTTTTGTTTTACTTGAATATCAAACGTTCTGCTTATCACTTTGAGTATATAATCAATTGATTCATCATTAAAGGTTGAAGTTAAGTATAAATTACCGGAATTTATACTTTCTTCTGTGGTAATTTCAACATTATAAGTTTTTTCGAGTGTTTGGGTGACCGTTTTAAGACCTGTGTCTTTGAAGTACAACTTTTTAGTAACCCAGGAAAGATAATTTTGATTATCGTTTTTCATTTTCTTTATTTCATCTTGAGCTATTACACCAATATAGCCCGGCTCGATAATTAAAGAATTTTGTTCTTCATTAACTTGAGACAGTTTTACTTTTCCTGATTTTACATAAACTTCAACATTGCCATTTTCATTCGTACGAACATTAAACGAAGTTCCCAGTACTTCTATCTTGGCTTTTTCAGCTTTGATTATAAAAGGTTTGGAAGGATTGGATTTGACATCAAAAAAGGCTTCTCCTTTTATGTTTATTAGCCTGGCTGTTTTTCTGAAGGTGTTTGGGTAATTCACCAGTGTGTTATTCTTTAGATAAGCAGTGGAACCATCGGGAAATGTAATCTTTTTGTTTTCCAAAGGATTGAAATTCTGCTCTGAAACAAGTTCATTCGAATTGAAAATTTTCTCATAAGAAAACAA
>JBNJFT010000241.1:0-3591 GCA_051747065.1 Bacteroidota bacterium
CCATGGAATAAAGCGATCCCCGAATTTTCTGATAATTTGTTCGTGATTAGTGACAAATTCAGATATATTATTTGAATGTACTTTTTGAAAATATTCTCCCTGTTGGATTACCGCATTTATCTCTTCATGGGAAGCCGGAGTTTCAAGGACATTATTCATCCATTCCAGTAAGGAATATTTATCAGCCAGGAAATCTTCATACAACAGAGGATACACTTCAATGCCATTTTTTTGTAATTTTTTCATTAAAGCACGTTTTTGAGCGTGCAGATATTCACATGTTTTAAGTATGCGTTTGAATTTGAAAGGATTCACATGAATTTTGTTTATATCTTCCTTGTTTACTTTTCCACTTGCAAGTTTAAATTGAATGTGCCCCTTTTTCCCGGTACCATCGCCATGGTATTTTGACAAACTCCAGCGGAAAATATCTTGCCGCACAGCAAGAAAAACAACAACATTGTTTTTTTTCAGGACTTCCATCATCATCTTTTGAAAAGGGAGGTATTTATATAAAAATTTCACAGGATTTTTAACGGGCGGCTTAAAACGCATCTTAAAACCAACGGAAGTATTTTTACTAAAAGACTCAAGAGGATGTTTAGCTGTTTTCGTATAGACCTTGTTTAATTTCTCCTCAAAATCTTCATCTTCATTATATATGGTTTCTATACAATATTTTAAGTCGGTCAATCGCATAGGTCCGCATTGATGAAAATTAAATGGCTCAAAACCCGTATTATTTATCTGATGAATAATGGAGATATGTTTGAAATTATTTAACAAACGAACCAATGGGCTGGTACCTTCTTTTTCCTGAAATAAAATAATAAAATTACGCATAATTATTTAGCCTTATAATTCGAGTCTCAATTTTTTAAACGGAAGAAACTTTGAGCAAAATTACAAAAAGGATTCAAACCTCAACGATTCAGCCCCAAAAAATCTTTTAATTTGAAACCCAACTTCTTTTATGAATAATTTGGGTTGGTTAACTAACTATATTTTTTTCTGAGTTGCCACTATTCTATGGCATCCAAAAAGGTTGCTAAAAATATCAACCGGAAAAAATTTTTACCATAATTTTGTATATTTGAAAGAATTTAAAAACGATATCCAAATGAAAACTAAGTGGATTAGAATTATTCCTCATGTAATTGCCCTTGTGCTTTTTATAATTATTTCCTATACTTATTTTACACCTCTTTTGGAAGGTAAAAGCATTAAACAATCGGATATAGACCAATACAAAGGTAACTCAAAAGAGTTGAAAGAACACCGGGAAAAAACAGGGGAGGAAGCCCTTTGGACCAACCGGCTATTCGGAGGAATGCCGGCGTATTTTATAGGCACCACTTTTGAGAATAATTATGTCAAAAAAATAGATTCCTTATTTAAAATCGGAAGCAGGCCTGCCAGTTTCCTCATTCTTTATCTTTTGGGTTTCTATGTGGCATTACTGCTTATGGGGGTTAATCCCTGGCTAAGTTTAATAGGTGCTTTTGCCTATGCCTTTTCGTCTTACTTTTTCATCATAATTGCTGCCGGGCACAACACCAAGGCTATAGCCATAGCCTACATGGCGCCCCTCATCGCCTCCATAATATATACTTACCGCCGGAAACTTTACTTAGGTCTTGCCCTTACCGGAATTTTTCTTGCTTTGATTATTAAAGCGAATCATCCACAGATTACTTATTATGCCGGAATAACTGTTATTATTTATGCTATTTTTGAATTCTTCCGCGCCCTTAAGGAAAAGCAAATTACCCGGTTTGTAAAAATTTCTCTTTTGCTTTTGCTTCCTTTAGTTTTAGCTGTAGGCAGCAATATGGGCAGATTATGGACGACCCTTGAATATAATGAATTTTCCATGCGTGGAGAATCTGAGTTGGAGCAGGATCAGAATAATCAAACCTCAGGGCTCGATAAAGATTACGCAACCAAATGGAGTTACGGTATTGATGAAACCTTCACACTGCTTATTCCAAATTATAAGGGAGGTTCTTCTCAGGGTGAATTATCCAATGAATCCAATACGTATAAAGCCCTGAAAAAAAACAATGTCCCTACCGGCAGGGCAAAGCAGTTTGTAAAAAACGCACCGCTTTACCATGGCAACCAGCCGTTTACCTCCGGGCCTGTGTATGTGGGGGCTTTGGTATTCTTCCTGTTTGTTTTTAGTTTATATATCGTTAAAGGACCCATAAAATGGTGGGTTATTGCGGCATCTGTTTTAGCTGTTATGTTGGCCTGGGGCAATAATTTTATGCCGCTGACCAACTTCTTTATGGAATATGTACCCGGATACAACAAATTTCGTGCTGTTTCTACAACCCTGGTTGTTGTTGAATTTACAGTCCCCCTATTTGCGTTCTTAGGCCTAAAACAATTTTTTGATAATAAAATATCCAAAGAACACTTTTTAAAAGCACTGAAGAATTCTGTGTATATTCTTGGTGGAATTTGTTTGCTGTTTATTCTGATGCCGGGAATTTTTCAGGATTTTGCAGGAAACTCTGATGGGCAGTTACCCGGTTGGTTAAGTGAGCCCTTGCGGGAAGACAGAAAATCGTTATTGAGGCAGGATGCTTTCCGTTCTTTGATTTTCATCCTCATGGGGGCCGGTGTACTTTGGGCTTTTTACTATAAAAAGTTAAAATATAAGTATGTTATTGGATTACTCGGCATTTTGATTCTCATTGATATGTGGCCTGTTAACAAAAGGTATTTAAACGATGAGAACTTTGCTTCAAAACAAGAAGTCAAAAATCCATTTCCAAAATCACAAGCGGATCAATATATTTTACAGGATAACGAGCAATATTTCAGAGTGTTGAATGTAACGGTTGATATTTTCAATGATGCCAGTACTTCCTATTACCACAATTCAATAGGGGGCTATCACGGGGCAAAATTGCAGCGTTACCAGGATATGATCGAATACCATATTCAGAACGAAATACAAAACGTATCAAAAACCCTTGAGGGTGATAATGCCAGGCAACATTTGGATCAGACTCTAAAGGATCAGGAAGTTCTGAATATGTTAAACATGAAATACATTATTTACAGAAAAGATGCCAGACCCATTCGCAATCAGCATAGATTAGGAAACGCGTGGTTTGTGGATGACTATGAGCTGGTTCCTGGTGCAATGGATGAAATCAAAGCCTTAAATGATTTTGATCCTGCAAAAACAGCAATCATTGACCAGAGGTTTGAAGATGAACTGAAAGAGGTAAAGCAATTAACGAAAGATACCTCCGGACATATAAGCCTGACCCATTACGAGCCAAATCATTTGAAATATGAATACCAGGCAGATAGCAAACAGCTCGCGGTATTTTCTGAAGTGTATTATCCCAAAGGCTGGAAAATCTTTATTGACGGAGAAGAAACTGAATTATTCAGAGCGAATTACATTTTACGCGCCGCAACCATCCCTGCCGGTGAGCATGAAATTGAAATGAAATTCAAACCGAAGAGTTACTATATGGGAGAGAAGGTCTCCGGATATAGCTCAATAATTCTGATTCTATTCCTTATTGGAGTGATTGGGTTTGAAGGTTATCGGTGGTATAAGGGTAA
>JBNJFT010000242.1:0-3571 GCA_051747065.1 Bacteroidota bacterium
GTAAAATATGGCCCGGATAACAAATGGTACAGGATAAATCTTGCCGATCTTTATCTTCAGAATGAAGTTCTGGATAGTGCAAGAATGCAATATGAATATCTCGTAGAAGAGCTGGGGGTTAATGACCATGATATGATCTTTAAACTCGCTCAGCTATATCAGGAATCCAATGAGTATGAGAAAGCCCTTAAATATTACAACGACCTTGAAAAGCGGGTTGGCTTGAATGAGCGGATCAGCCAGTTAAAAAAAATGATATATGCCAAGACCGGAGAAAAGGAGAAAGCTTACAGAGAAATAAAAAAACTTATTGAGAATTTCCCTGATGAATCAAAATATTATGGAATGCTCGCAGAGTTATACGCTACATTTAATGAATACGAAAAAGCAGAGGAAATGTACGACCAGCTTTTTGAGTTGGATAGTACCAACGAACAGGGGCAACTTTCTTTGGTCAGATATTATAACGAAAGAGGACAAATTGATAAAGCCTTGGAAACCTATAAGAACAAAGTGGTTTCTAATAAATCAATCGATTTCCGGAATAAGATGCTAATCTTTATGAATTTCTTGCAAGAGACTCAAAAGCTTTCTCAATATTCTAACCAGTTAGAAAATTCCCTGGATTCTTTAGGGTATTATCATCCCGGTATGAGTGAACTTGATGCTCTGTATGCCGATTTATACTTAAAAACCAATGATTTTGAAAAAGCTTCCGGCCACCTGGAAACATTGGCAACTGGTCCGCAAAGCAAATACATTTATTGGGAACAACTTTTATCCATTTATAGCTATCTGGGTAAATTTGAAAAGATGTTTCAATATGGACAAAAGGCCCTGAATGAATTTGATGAGCGACCCAGAATTTATTTATTAAGCGGTGTAGGAGCATTGCAGACCAATAAACCCGATACCGCCATATCTTTGCTGGAGGAGGGAATTCAATACATTGAAGAGGACAAATCAATGCGGGTTCAATACTTTACACAGCTTGGCGAAGCTTATCATCGAACAGAAAATTACGAACAGTCAGATAATTATTTTAAGAAGGTTCTGGAATTGGATCCGGATAACAAACTTGTGCTGAATAATTACAGTTATTACTTATCTCAGCGGGAAGAGAAATTAAAAAAGGCCCTTGGATATAGCTATAAAGTTATTCGGGATGAACCCAATAATCCCACATATCTGGACACTTATGCATGGATACTTTATAAGATGGAGAAGTTTTCGGAAGCAAAAAAGTATATTGAAAAGGCAATTGAAAATGGCGGCATGGATGATGCTGATGTTCTTGAACATTACGGAGATATTTTGTATAAAACCGGAAATGAGGAGAAAGCTGTACAAATATGGGAGAAATCTAAAAACAAGGGAAATCAATCGGAGCAACTGAATTATAAATTGGAAAATCAAACTTTACCTCCCAAATCCGATGAAAATTAATATTTTACTACTTGTTGGATTTTTATTTATACTCAGCTTTTGTGGACCTCAGAAAGAATTGATACAAACCTCGCCGGATTTGCCGGAATCGACTGAGGAATTGTATCCATTTGTTATAGAGCAGAATTTTCCTTATCGTAACTTGACCATAAAAAATATAAAAATTAATCTCTCTACACCGGATAACAATTCCCGGTTATATGGGTCCCTGAAGATGGTAAGAGACAGTGCCATTTTGATCTCACTGAGAACATCATTGGGTATGGAAATCAGCCGGCTTTTATATACAGAAGATAGTGTAAAAATGCTGGATCGGCAGAATAAAAAAGTCTATTATACAGATTACAGCCGTCTTGCTGAAATTGCCCCACTTGATTTTGACTTTCGTCTGTTGCAAGCCATTTTCTCCGGGAATATACCCAAAAATTACCGCAGTACCCAAATGCCGGAGCCAGAACTTATTCGTGATTCTGTTAAGAATGAGGTATACCTGGGAACTTTCAATGCTCCCAAAGATAAAGATTACATGAATTTTTACGGGTGGATTTATGAAGATCTGGCTCGTCCTTCCTATATGGTCTACTATAAAGATGAAGAAGATAAAAGATTTACGGTTAAATACCTGGAATATCAGAAAGAAGAATCCCATACTTTTCCCAATGAGGTTAAAATTGTTTTTGACCAATATAATCAGACCCACAAACTCAATTTAGAACTGAATGGTATTTCCCGCAAACAGTTTAACGATATTCAAATGGATGTACCATCGTCCTATAAAATCATCGATCAATCGAAATGAGAGTATTGTTAAATATTGTATTCATCATAATCATTTTATTTGGTTTTGATGTTTGTTTTGGACAATCGAAAGAAGAATTACGGGAAAAGGTCGAGCAAAAAGAAAAGGAGATTTCTACTGCCAATGATCTTCTTGAGGAGACACGTGCTACAAAAAAATCTTCCCTGAATGAATTGTATTTGCTTCAAAGAAAAATTGAACTCCGAAATGAACTGATCGAACACCTCAATAATCAGATCACCGATCTGGATCAAAGCATAGAACAAAACCAGCAATCTATTGGTCAACTGGAAAATGAGTTAGAAAGCCTGAAAGAAAATTATGCCAGGATTATTTATACAGCTTTTAAGCACAAGAAAGGATTTAGCAAGCTCATGTTTATTTTAAGTTCTGAAAGTTTTAATCAGGCCTATAAAAGGATAAAATATTTAAATCAGCTGGCTAAATATAGAAGAGATCAGGCACGGAAAATTCAGGTTAAAAGAGAAAAATTGGAATATGAGATCAAAGAGCTTCAAAATCTTATAGATGAAAAGGAACTTACGCTAAGCCAGAGGAAATCAGAAAAGGATAAACTGAATAATGAGAAATCACAAATTCAAAATCAGGTTAGCAACCTAAAACAAAGAGAACGTCAACTTCGCCAGGATATTAATCAGAGTAAGAAGGTTGTATCCCGTTTGGAAGATGAAATTCAGGAAATTATTGAAGATGAAAGGAAAAAAACCGATGTATGGAAAAATTTGTCTGCGAGACAAAAAGAACTTTCTCAGGCTTTTGAAAAAAATAAAGGATCAATTCCCTGGCCTGTTTCAAACGGTATCGTAGCAAGAAAATTTGGAGAAAATTCTCATCCTGTTTTAGAGAATATTAAACTTTTTAATAATGGTGTTGATATTAGTGCTGCACAAGATTCGGAAGTGAAGTGCATCTGGACAGGAGTGACCCGGAAGGTAGTATCTATTCCAGGTGCGAATCTTACTGTCATTGTACGGCACGGCAATTATCTTTCTGTATACTCCAACTTAACTAATGTTGATGTAGAACCCGGTGATATAATCAACAAAGGAGAAGTTATCGGGCAGGTTTATCATGATCAGTCGCGTAGTGAAAACATTCTACATCTTGAAATATATAAGGAAAATGAAAAACTGAACCCTGAAGAATGGTTGGAATAAAATTATTTAAGATTTAAGTTTTATTTTATGGAAATTTTTGTAACAAATCATTAAATTTACAGTATAAAAATATCGACTAGACGTTTAATATGAAAAAATTTATTAACATCGAATCAAAAATAGACAACATAAGCCTTATAGAAAAATT
>JBNJFT010000243.1:0-3545 GCA_051747065.1 Bacteroidota bacterium
TCAAATCAAAATCGCCTTCTGGAGAAAAATAACCGACTGAACCTGAATACAATCCCCGTTTTGTGCGCTCGTATTTTTCTATCAGTTTCATCGCGCTAATCTTTGGTGCGCCAGTCATAGAGCCCATCGGAAAAGCTTGTTTTACACATTCAATAATATCTTCCTCATTAATTTCAGCTGAAACTGTGGAAATCATCTGGTACACTTGTTCAAAAGAATATATTCCGAATAACTCGTCCACGTTCACGGTATTGTCTTTTGCAATCCGGGAAAGATCGTTCCTGACAAGATCTACAATCATCACATTTTCAGCGCGTTCTTTAACATCGTTTGCCAATTGCTGCTTTAAAAACTCATCCTCTTTTTTATTTTTTCCGCGTGGAGATGTACCTTTTATTGGTTGAGAAATTACTCTATCGCCTCGTTTTTTCAAAAATCTTTCCGGGCTGGAAGAAAGTAAAAACTTATCGTTCAATTTATAAAAACAGGAAAATGGCCCTGGTGATAATTCATTCAATTGATAATATATGAAATAAGGATCTATAGAAGAATTACTATAAAATTCCTGACAGAAATTCATCTCATAAATATCTCCTCGTTTAATGTGTTTTTTGAGTTTATTGACTGTATCTAAATATTCCTGCTGAGTAAATCTTCTATTCATCGAAAAAGAATCATGCCGGTAAGGAATCATCTTTTCGGACTCTGCATGAATTTCACTGAGAACTTCCTCAGCCGAATCATCTGAAATATCTTGCATTACCTGCATCTCAGCCTGACCTTTTTTTGAAAGAATAACAAATTCAGGCTGAAAAAAGAACATATCCGGGAAAAAAAGGTTATCAACATGCTCCGATGTCAATCTTTCCAATCCATTTTTCAGATCATAAGTGAAATGTCCGAAGATCCAATCTTTCCGTTTCTTATAAAACGCTTCCAGCCTTTCAAAAGCATCTGTTACTGAAGTAGTTAATGAATCGGCCACACCAAATGCAGCGATAAAATCGTAATTGTGTGTTTTGCTATTTTTGTTATAATCATTACTATCCAACAGGACAAACACCTCGTTCTTTTTTGCCCATGAAAGCAACCTCTTTTTAAAAGCAGAGGAAGAATTCATATTAACAGTGATAGTCTTACGCATAGCACAAAAATACAAAAAGCATCCCGAAAAAGGATGCTCTTTGAATAGACAGGATATAATAATAGATAGCACTAATTGCTCAAATACTCCGATATGCTTTCCTGGGTTTCTTCAATAGCACGATCGCCTCTTTTCCAGTCGGCAGGACAAACTTGTCCGTTCTCCTCATAAAATTCAAGGGCATCAACCATACGAAGAGTTTCATCAACACTTCTTCCAAGCGGCATATCATTTACCACCTGATGCCTTACAACACCTTCTTTATCAATAAGGAACAGTCCACGATAAGACTGTGGAATACCCTTAAAGACGCTTTCGCCCTTCTCGCTGATATCGTATTCACCGGCAAGAACATCAAAATTTTCAGAAATCGTTTTTGAAAGGTCTGAAACGATCGGATAATTTACGCCTTTAATTCCTCCGTCTTTCTGTTCTGTTTGCAACCACTTCCAGTGAGAGAAAGCGGAATCAACGGAACACCCCACTACTTCAACATTTCGATCTTCAAATTCTTTCATCCTATTCTGAAAAGCAATTATTTCCGTGGGACAGACAAAAGTAAAGTCTGCCGGATAAAAGAAAAACACAACATTCTTTTTCCCTTCATATTGTTCCAGAGAAAAATCTTCTATAATTTGATTGCCATTTATAACAGCTTCTGATTTAAATTTTGGTGCTTTTTTTCCAACTAATACTCCCATAATTATTAAGGTTTTTTGATTAAACATTAAATTAAGTGAAAACAACACAAAATATTCTTTTATGTTCATCACCAACATTTAAAATTCTATTTTAGAAGGAGCTGAAGGGGTATATCTGTGAGGCTTCAAAGACTTTTCATCGGAAATATAGAAGAGAAAATTATCCTCATCCGATAGTGTAGGATAAAAGCTAAGCCGGATCTGAAAGGTTTTAAAAACCAGATTCTCATTCCGTGTTCTTAGTCCAATGCCAAACCCGGGTTGAACAGGATTGTCCAAAATAAAATCATTTGAAGAACCAATAAAACCGCAATCCAGGAATCCAAAAAAGGCAAACCGGAATCCGTAATAATATAAACCTGAGAAGGCAACAGTTTCGGAACGCAGAACCAACTTCTTATTGCCGTGGAGATTAGGATTATCAAAGCCCCTCATATCTATAAATTTGTCAAAGCCTAAAGATTCTTCAGGGAATCTTTCAAATCCGCGCTTATAATGCACATCAAAAAACTGTCTTATTCTTAAGTCACTCAAATTCCACAATTTACTTATGTACTTAGCCTGTAAATCAATCACTCCCTGTTCAATTTGTTTCTCATATAAAAAACCACCAATTCCCAGGCTAGAAGAGAGATAACCAAAATTATCAAAAAAGTGGCCATGTTTAATCCTCACCCCGGAGTAATATCGTTTAAAGAACTCATCTGCTTCCCAACCAAAGGTATAGGTGAATAAATCTCCCACAGGGATGTCTTCGGTCTTTCCATAATCATAGATCAACTCACTTTCGTAAAAATTTTCCCTTGATAAACTGACACTTCCAAGAAAAGTATGATTGTTGTGGAACTCATAATTGTAGCGTTCATCAACATAAGGCCCGTCAATAAACCGATTTCTTATGTAACGTGCTGCCAAAACAAGGCGGGAACGTTTTTTAAACATGTTTTTTTTACTTGAAAGACTGAAAGAACGACCCAGCCAAAAATCATGATTCACATAATCAAGCGAGACATCAGACAAAACAGTATCCTTTCTTCGAATATTCTCTTCCGTTTCTGTCTTAAACATTCGCAACCCACCGGTATACTTAGTCTTATAAGAAAACAAATCTCTCTGAACATGCAAACCATAACGTCTGGTTTCAAAAGAATTCATAAAATAAAACCGGCTTTTAATAAAAGTTCCCTGAAAGTTAGAGATATTGTAAAAGGTTTCAATTCCCGGATTACCAGTTTTCAAATAATCAAAAATAACGTTACCCTGAAGTTTATGCCCTATACCAAAAATATTATTGTCATAAAGTGCAATCTGACCGGCATTAATACTATTCAAATCCACATTAAAGCCTTTAGACCATAAATCCTGAGTTAATACTATAAGATGGACTTTCCCTGGTTTACCGGGAAGTTCTTCTACAACTATCCGGGCATCTTTAATAAACCGAAGACTACGAAGAATTCTTTCATTGTCAGCCAGTAAGGCAGGATCGATAGAATCCCGCTCGGAAAACAACATATTTTCTCTTATTATAGATTTATTTGTAGGGAAATGAACAAAATTCCCAAATTCTTTATACCAGAATTGAGTTTGACTAGAAGTATCAGAAAGAGAAGGTCCAAACACATCCAATTGCCGAATAGTTATGCTATCTATTATCTTTCCATGATGCTCTTCAAAAGGATTAAATACCTCATCAATTT
>JBNJFT010000244.1:0-3517 GCA_051747065.1 Bacteroidota bacterium
GTATACTTCTGCACAAGTTTGATAAGCTTTTCAAAATTGACTGGCTTGGTCACGTAGTCAGAAGCTCCCATATCCATGGCCTTTTTCTCACTATCCCTGTCGTCTTTGGCAGTAACCATAATAACCGGAGTACCTTTTTGATCTGTGGATAACTTTTCCAGAATATCATATCCGTCAACCCCCGGCATCATTATATCTAGAAGTAAAAGATCAAATTTTTGTTCATCTATATATTTTATCGCTTCTTTTCCATTGTAAGCAAACAATACACTATATCCCTGTTCCTCTAGTAGCGTCTGTAGAAGAAATACATTTGTTGCTGAATCATCAATTATGAGAATCTTTCCTTTATTTTCATTCATTTTTGTCAGTTTTTGTGAAGCGTAATATAATGCTAATTTAATCAGTTTTTTTTAACGCCCAATGTAAAATTTTATTTTTAAATGAATCGATTCTTTATATCATCGGAAAGGAAAGCTTAAGTGATTGCAAAATTAGTTTAACCTCGCTTCGATTTAAGAAAACAGTAATAATTTTATTGGATAAAAGTTTTATTTTTTTCTTAATTTCTCAATAATACTTTTTAATTCTTTATTATCTCTGCCGTTTATTGCTTCATAAAGTTTGTTCAAGGAATTTTTGATATTTTCAATTTTTTTTAAGCTATCAGGGTTCCTTAGAACTTCAGTCAGCAGATGTATATCTTCTGAGAGTAATTTTTCGGCAATATCTAATTGTTTCTGATAAGTAGTTCCCGGAGTATTTGTTCGATTAGCGTTAATAGCGAATAATAGAGTTGTTAAAAAAGGCAGACTTAAAGATTCGCCCATAAGTTCATCGTGATGTGCAAAAGGCGTGAAATGGATTGTAATTTCATTATCATGATAAAGTCTTTCGAAAAATTTCTTTCCTTCTTCGTCTGACTCTTCAATTATAATTGCATTTTCGTTTTTCAGGTTGCCCATATTACCGAAAGTAGGCCCAAACATTGGGTGAGTGGAGACAAAGCGTAAATATTTGTTTCCGTAGTATTCTTTTATACCGTTTTTAACTGAGGTGATGTCTGAGAGAATGGAATATTCAGGTAGGTATTCCAATATACTGTTAAAAGCAGATATTGTTGAATTTAGGTTAACTGCGTTAATAATCAGATCGGGTTTATGGAAATATATATCTTTTGAATGCTTTATAAAATGTATGTTTGATGACACATCATTGTTTATGAGATTTTTTTCAAACACTGCTAAATGATATTCATTGGCGAGTTGCTGAGCGAACCATTGTCCCATTTTGCCGTAGCCTAATATTAGAATGTTATTAATTGCCATGTCCTAACTTTCTTCTTTAATTTCGATATTTAATTTTTTCAGATCGTTGAAAAAGCTTGGGTATGATTTATTCACAGCTTTATGTCTTGTAATTTTTATAGGATTTTTAGAGTTTAGAGCTAAAACTGCTCCTGCCATTGCTATTCTGTGGTCGTTATGTGAATCGAACAAGCCTCCATCTACTGTGCCTCCTTTTATCTGCAAAGTATCTTCGTTTATTTTTTTTATATCAATTCCCATCTTTGAAAATTCATTGAACAATGAGGCTGCTCTATTGCTTTCTTTATGGATGAGGCGCTTAACTCCTTTGATGGTGGATGTTCCATTGCAATAAGCAGCAAGGCAGGCGAGGGGAGGGAACAAATCGGGCATTTCATTGGCATCAAATTCAAAAGCTTTTAAATGAGTTGTTTTTTCGGCTTTGTAAGATGGCTTTTGGAATGAGACTTTAGCCCCGGCTTTTTGCAGTGCTTCCAGTATTCCTTTATCTCCCTGCAATGAATCCGGGTTTAATCCGTTTACCTCAACCTGTCCGTTTATTGCACCTGCTACAAGCAAAAAAGCTCCATTACTCCAGTCTCCTTCCATAAAGTGATCGCATGATTTGTAATGTTGATTTCCTTTGATGTAGAATGTCTTATAATTTTTATTTTCGATTGTAATACCATGTGATTTTAAGATATCGAGTGTTAAATCTATGTAGGGTTTGCTTTTTAAGTTTCTTACGTTAAGAATAGATTCGTTTGCTACTATTGGCAGTGCAAACAACAATCCGCTTAAAAATTGTGAACTTAATGAACCATCTAGTTCAATTTCTCCTCCTTTTATTGGGCCTTTTACGCTTATCGGGAGGTAACCTGTATTTGTCGAGCATAAAGCTCCAAGGTTGTTAAGAGACTTTTCCAAAGCATGCATAGGTCTGTTTAAAAGGCTACCTTCACCTGTTATAGTAATTTCTCTGTCAAACAGCCCTGCAACAGGAGCAATTAAACGTATTCCCAGACCTGATTCACCTGCATGAATTTCATTTTGTTTGAGATTCAATCCGCCTTTAACTAACAGGCCATTCCCGGAATATGATATTTCAGCGCCTAAATTTTCAATGCTGTGCAATACATTTATATCATCATTGCTATAACCCGGATTTGATATTTTAGTATATCCATCACTTAACAGACCGGCTACCAGAGCTCGCTGCATATAACTTTTTGAAGGAGGAACTTGAATTTTTCCTGAAGGGGATGAAGGGTAAACTTTTATACACATGTGTTAAGCTTTTAATTTGTTTGTAAATTTACTGTAAAGACAGTTTGAAACTTTAATTTTATTGCTTTTGTTTTGTTACTGATTCGTTGTGGATTGTCTCAAAAATTCTTTTAATAAATTGTTGATCTAAACCTTTTTTCTTTCCGTTTTTCAGTCTTTTTGAAAGTACATTTCTCCATCTGTCTTCCTGGAAGATAGATAATTTTTTATTTTTCTTATAGTAACCGATTTGTTTGATTAATTGCATTCTTCTATTGAGAATCTCTAACAATTCTTCATCCAGAAAGTCGATGTTTTCTCTGAGTTGCTGAAGTTCAGATGGATTCATATTATTAGTATCGTTGAGGTTCAATTGGGACATCAATTTATGAAAATCTGAAGGATTGATTTGTTGGTTAGAATCGCTAAGAGCTCTTTCAGGTTTTGGGTGAACTTCAATCATTAATCCGTCGAATTGCTTATCCAGTGCTTTTTTTGAGATGTCGTAAAGCAATGATCTGTTTCCGGTTATATGACTCGGGTCGTTGATTATTGGCAGGTTAGGTGCTAAAGTTTTTAATTTTTCCGGTATGCTCCAGGTTGGCGGATTGCGGTAAGGGCTTTCTTCGTAAGATGAAAATCCGCGATGTATTGCAGCTAATTGTTTTATCCCTTTTTGATTTAGCCGTTCAATTGCTCCGAGCCATAAATTTAGATCCGGGTTGATGGGACTTTTAATCATGACTGGAATATTTGTTCCTTCCAGGGCATTCGCAATTTCCTCAACGGCAAAGGGATTAGCTGTTGTACGAGCCCCAATCCAAAGCACATCCAAATTGTATTTCAAGGCTTCATGAACGTGTCTTTCGTTTGCAACTTCTGTGGCCACAGGGAGTCCCGTTGTCTCCTTAACCTTTTTTAGCCAGGGCAATGCTTTAGAACCT
>JBNJFT010000245.1:0-3457 GCA_051747065.1 Bacteroidota bacterium
TGGAGTTTTCCTTTAAGCGTGATTTTCAGAGATTCGGGTACACGAAACCACGTCTCTCCTCTTCGCCACAATCCGGCGGCTTCAGTTCGGTCAATACCTGCGGCCATAGCATTAAAAGCTCCGGCAGTACAGGTATGACTGTCACTTCCAACGATGATCATATTGGGCTGGGCATGATACGACATGATTTGGTGGCAGATCCCCTTGCCAGCGTCGTAAAATTTTTCAACCCCCTGATCCTTCACCATATTTCGGACAATCTGGTAATTATTGGCCAGTTTGGCATTCGTTGGCGGCGCATTGTGATCCAGAACAATCAACAATTGAGCCGGATGAGCCACATCTTTGCCATCCATCTTCTCAAATGTATTTTTTATACTGGCTGTATTGTCGTGAGTTAGAACTAAATCAGGCTTCTTAAAAACGATAGAGCCTTTTTCCGCGTTGAATATTTTTTCTACAAAGGTTTTTGGCATGGCTATGTTTATTTTTAGTGTGTTTCTTTATTTAATTTAGAATGCAGAATTCAGAAAACAGAATACATAACACAGAACGTAGTGTCTAATTTTTGGTTTCTTTAAGTTTTCTAATATAATTTGACAGCATCTTACTAATTTCTTCTATACCCGGCTCAATACTTTCATGAATATAATTCAGATCATTTGACAAAATTGAGTAGTATCGACATTCTTCAAGTGAACTTCTGGCGATATTATAATAACGAATTTTGTCTGGCAAACTTATTTTCGTATATCCTTCCGCAATATTAGCAGGAACTGAAATAGCAGCCCTTCTGAATTGTGATGTCAAACCATATATTTCAGATTTAGGAAAACTTTCAGTCATTTGGTAAACTTTTAAAACAAAATGATGTGACTTTTCCCACACTTTTAGATCTTTGAAAGTATTATATTTCATTAAATGTTATTTAAACCCTTTAAAATTTGCTCAAAGCCATTCTGGATTCTGAATTCTGTTTTCTGCCTGGCTGCCGACAGGCAGGGATTCTACTAATTTAAAACAGCCCGTCATTCTGATAAATTTCCATCTGAACATCAGAGAAGGGTTCCACTTTTATGGATTTTCCGTTTTCTTTGTTTGTTATCTCGCCGGTTTTAAAATCTACTTTGATCCTGTCTCCCGTCTTCAGGTCAAGTTCTTTCAATGATGGATATTTCAATATCGGGAATGCCGTATTAATCGCGTTTCTCTCATAGATAGCACCAAACGATTGCGCTAAAACTGCTTGCACACCAAGGGATTTAAAGCAATCCACGGCATGCTGTCTTGAACTTCCACTTCCGAAATTCTGACCTGCGATAACGATATCGCCTTTCTGGGCTTTTTGAGCAAAATCTTCATACCCTTCAAGATTATCAAAGGTGTACTGTCCCATTTTGTTAATATCAGTCTCGTAAAGGTATCTGTTATGATAGATCATATCCGTATCGATGTTATCACGGTCGATGATCCAGACACGGCCTTCTATTTCAGTTGGTTTGTCATGAGTTACTTGCTTTTCTTTCTTTGGCTGTTCTTTCTCTTCAGCTTTTTCCACGAATGTGTGCGTAGCCGGTTCCTCCGGTATATCGTCCGGTGTAGTGATATATCCGGCAATAGCTGAAGCAGCTACAACCTCAGGTGATGACAAATAAACTTCGCCTTTGCCTTGCTTTCCGGGGAAATTTCTATTCCCTGTACTGAGGGTAACTTCTCCAGGCCCGTTCTGTCCAACCTGACCGGCAGCACAACCGGCACAACCAGCATTTGAAATCAATGCACCCGCATTTTTAAATATCTGAATGATACCTTCTTCAAGGCATTGTCGCCAGACTTCATCAGTTGCCGGCACAATTTTTAATACAACATCAGGAGCTACCTGGTTTCCGTTTAATATTTCAGCCGCTGCCCGCATATCATCAATTCGCCCATTGGTGCAACTGCCGATAAAACCTGAATCGATCTTTGTTTTCTTAACTTTCTCGATATCAACAGTGTCATGAGGTTTGCCCGGCCTTGAAACACGGGGAGTGAATTTCGTCATATCCAGATCTATCACCTGGCCGTACTCTGCATCCTCATCAGCCTTTACAGGTTCAATTTTTTTACCGGCACGGCTTTCCGAATACTTTAATATTTCTTCATTGGGAGTGAAAAGAAGAATAATAGCGCCCATCTCTGTGCCCATAGAGGCTATTGTAATCCGCTCATCCAATGTTAATTCATCAATGGCTTCGCCATATAATTCAACAGAATAACCCAACAAGGTACTTGCTCCGAAACGGTCAAGCATATTGAGTACAATGTCTTTAGCCGTAACTCCTTTTGGGCGTTCTCCGTTAAAATTCAATTTAACAGACTTCGGCACCTTAAACCAAACTGTCCCTTTGTGCCAGGCAGAGGCAATGTCCTTATCGCCCATACCCTGGCCAAAAGCTCCTACAGCTCCAAGAATGTTGGCATGAGAATCTGTGGTAACAGCTGTTGTGCCACTGTAAACTATACCTTCATGCATTAAGATGTGCGTTCCAATACCTTTATCAATATCATAGATCTTCAATCCATGTTCACGTGCATATTCACGGCATATCTGCTGGTTTTTCGCGTGTTTCTGATCCGAACCGGTTGGATTCACATCAAAAGTGAAAAACGTTTTTACAGGATCATCAATAGAGAGGTTGTTGTCACGCATATTCTGCACCACATTAGCTCCTGCAAAGTCACGTGATACACGAGCATCGATCGAAATATCAATAATATCTCCCGGTTTTACCTTATCATATTCTGAATGATTGGCCAGGATTTTTTCAACTAAGGTCATTCCCATAATAACATCGTTTTTAAAGTTTATAACTGTATTCAACAAATTTAAAATTTTTAGTGAATAGTTCATAATGGAATAGTAGTATTTGAACAAAACTTCATATCCTGAATTCGATCTATAAGCACTTTTGCCCTGTGATTTTTTATTTTCTTTCGCTTGCTTTACTTTTGCCAGAATTTAAAATAAAATGGAACAACGGCTGAGATCAAACATAATAAAGCTTTACCTGATAAAGATAGCCAAATGGTTCATGCTTTTCATGCCCATTATTGTCTTGTTCTACCAGGAAAATGGGCTTTCCATGCAGGATATTTTCACACTGAAAGCCGTTTATTCGGTTGCCATCGTTGTGCTGGAAATTCCCTCTGGTTATTTGGCCGATCTACTCGGAAGGAAAAAAACATTGATCATTGGTACTATTTTGGGATTTCTTGGTTTTGTCATTTATGATTTTTCATTTGGTTTCTGGTCTTTTTTGACTGCTGAATTGATACTGGGTTTCGGGCAAAGTTTGATTTCGGGTGCCGATTCAGCTATGTTGTATGACTCCTTAAAAGCGTTCGGAAAAAAAGATCAATACCTCAAGTTTGAAGGAAGAATGGTTTCCATCGGAAATGTTGCCGAAGCTGTAGC
>JBNJFT010000246.1:0-3448 GCA_051747065.1 Bacteroidota bacterium
AAAGACCTTGAATCAGCTGAGTTGTATTATAATCTTGGCAATGCTTATTATAAATTGCATGATATGGCCTCGGCTATATTAAACTATGAAAGGGCAAAACAACTTGCGCCAAATGATGATGACATTCAATATAACCTTGAATTGGCAAGAAAACAAATTACAGATAATATCGAACCGATTCCCGAGTTTTTCTTGCTAAGATGGGCGGAAGAGGCTTTGGATTTTTTTTCTTCGAATACATGGGCTTTGATTAGTTTAATATCGTTTGTTGCTTTTCTTGTTTTATTTTCAGTTTATTTTTATTCGGGTAAACTCGGAGTGAAGAAATCTTCTTTTTGGATTGGAGTAATAGCCCTCCTTATTTCGATAGCTTCATTTAGCTTTTCATACCAGCAAAAGCAAGACATTGTAAATAACAGAGAGGCTATCGTTTTTTCTCCGAAAGTAACAGTAAAAAGTTCTCCTTCAGAAAGTGGAACAGGTCTTTTTGTGATTCATAGAGGTGTAAAGGTTCAAATTGTTGATGATGAGATTAAAGGTTGGTATGAAGTAAAACTTGCTGATGGAAACACAGGATGGTTAAAACGAGAAACTGTCGAGCCAATTTAAAAATGAACTGATGACTGAAAAAATTGAATACATTAAGGCTACGTTAAGCTATATTAGAAAACAATACAGGCGTGGAATGATAGCTACTTTGATACTCGGCTTTATTCTTGTTTTTGGATATGGGTATTTTCGCGATTACCTTTCTTTCTCTGAAAATTTTAACCTGATTAGTAAATCCATTTTGATAATCATTTTCCTGGCCGCTATACCTGTAATGGTGACTATGTTTAATCAGAAATTGCGGAGTGTTCCTTTGGAGTGGAGTAGCGAAAAGAAACTTAAGCGCTATCGTTCCCTTTTTATGGTTAAGATCGGTGGGTTGATTACTATTTCGGTATTAGCACTGATTGTGTTCTTTTTAACAGGCGAGTATGAAATGTTGGTTTTTTGGGTGGCAGCTGTTCTTTTCTTATATTTTGACCGCCCTGGTTATGAAAAAATTCAGGAAGATTTGCGAATTGAACAGAATCGCGAAACTGAGAACGAAGGTGATTCAGAAATAACAGAAGACACCAGTTCATAGAATTAATCTTCCCTGTTTGGCGGTTGTACTTTGATTCTCCCGAAAGATTGGGAGGTGAAAGTTGAGGTCACTTCCATACTGGGAGGATTTGCGGATGAGCGTATTTTGGGAGATTCAAACTCAGACCGAAAAGGAGTATTGATTATTAAAGGATTGGTAATTTTCGGAGGAGGAGAAATAAAAAGTGTTTAATACCTTCTACTAAGCTACTTTTATTTTTTCAGATTTTTTACCATGCCATATTCCATGTGAGGATAATTTGCAAAACGGATATTTACAGTCTTCCCCTCTTCTACTTTCCCTGCTCCGTGAAACGGGAGCGTCATTTTACCGATGATTTCCCCTTCTTTTGTTGGAATAACTGTCATAATCCTCTGTTTGATCTATCTACTATCTAACATCCATCATACAAACATCTATCATCTAATATCAAATTCTTCGTACTGGGAATTTTGGCTTATGAATTCAGGAACAATCTCTTTCATTCGTTTTACAATTTCGTTATTATTGTTTTCTTTTCTAAATAATTGAATGTTCTCAATGGCTTGTTTTAAATTTTCATAATCGTTGTTTCTGACTTTAGCTATCATAATTTTTGAGTGATAAGTGGGGAGGGTATTTTCTGTATCATTTAAAAGTTCTTCATAGAGTTTCTCTCCGGGTCTTAAGCCTGTATATTTTATTTGAATGTCTTTACCTATTTCCAGGCCGGACAGTTTAACCATCTTCTTTGCAAGATCAATGATTTTTACAGATTTACCCATGTCGAAAAGGAATATTTCCCCGCCTTTGCTCATTGCACCAGCTTCAAGAACAAGCTGACAAGCTTCCGGGATTGTCATGAAGTAGCGGGTAACTTCAGGATGAGTGACGGTTAACGGGCCGCCTTCATCAATCTGCTTTTTAAAGCGTAGTATTACAGAACCATTTGAACCTAAAACATTTCCAAAACGGGTGGTAGTGAAGTTGGTTTTGCACCTGCTGTTAAGTGCCTGAATATACATTTCCGCGATCCGTTTGGAAGCTCCCATTATGTTTGTTGGATTAACTGCCTTATCGGTTGAAATCAATACAAATTGTTCTACATTGTATTGAACAGATAAATCAGCCAGGTTTTTTGTTCCGATTATATTGGTTCTTACGGCTTCAGGAGGATTGGCTTCCATCATTGGCACATGTTTGTATGCAGCTGCATGATAAACAATTGAAGGCTGATATTCTGAAAATATATAATTGATCCTGCTTTTGTTAGAAATACTGCCTATAATGATATTAAAATCATCAAAATTCTTCTTTTCTTTTAATTCAAGTTCTAAATCGTACAAAGGTGTCTCTGCATGATCAAAGAGAATAATTTTTTTCGGCTTAAAACGTATTAACTGTCTTATAATTTCGCTGCCAATAGAACCCGCAGCTCCTGTTACCAGAATAGTTTTGTTTAATGTTTTTCTTTTTATCTGTTTCTCATCAAGTACAATTGGCTTTCTTTCCAACAAATCTTCAATTTCGATGTTTTTCAACTGATTGAAACTTAATTCTCCATTGATCCATGTGTTAACAGCAGGTACTGTTAACACAGAGGTCTTGCTGTTCAGGCAGATGTCAATAATTGTATTTTTTACTTCCGGCTCAATGTCTCTTTTTGCAATAATCAGTTTTTCAACGTTATATCTGACTAAAAATATTTCAAGGTTTTTTAAGCTGTAAATAGTAACATTTTCAAGGTTTTTGCCAATTTTTGATTCATTGTCATCGAAGAAAGCGATAACTTTGTGTTTTGTTCCGGCATCTCTGTCAAGCGTTCTTTTGGTTATTGTTCCAAATTCAGCAGCACCAAATATCACCACATTGCTTTTTTCACTTGATGGATTAAATATTCTGTTATATAATCCTTTGATAATTAATCTTGAGAAAGCCATCAGGAAAATAGCAGTGAAAAAATCGATAATAATCACGGAAAAAGGAATGATATACTGTCCGCTGATAAAATAATAATTTATAATATTGAATATAACAAAAACAAGGCTGCCTGTTAATATGACAATAAAAATCCGCTCTGTATCCTTAACACTGGTGTATCTTACTATCCCTGCATAAGGCCGAAAAATGAGGAAAGTTAGCGCACGTATAAAAAGCACAAATGGGATGATAAAACTAAAATCATCTACATCCGGCAAATTAAAATTAAATCTTATGTAGTATGCTAAAGTTATGGATATAAAACAAATAATGATGTCTAAAAGATAGACAATCCATCGTGGGGTGTAAGATTGAGGGAAAAGAAATGAAATGCCTGTTTTTTTTATATTAAACATT
>JBNJFT010000247.1:0-3428 GCA_051747065.1 Bacteroidota bacterium
CCCTGAAAAAAAGAGGGCATTCCAAATGAAAATGCCCTCTTTTTTATATTTTATTGAGAAGTTAACTTAACTTTACTTTACCTCCCAGGTGCTTCCGCTGTTAAGAAGATCGTCTACGCACTTGTATTCCGATTGTTCCTGCACCTCTTTAATTTGTTTTTCCATTTCATCTTCATAAGTGCCTGATTCTACATTACGTATTACGCCTACTGCAACAGGATAGTCAGGATAACGCATGTTTGCCAGCATTTGATGAACGCCTGGATTAGGTTCTTTAGCATCATGCACGAGAATGTCATCTTCGGTATATCCATCTTTTCCTATTTCCACTACTTTGAGTTTTAATCCGTCGAGAACAATTCCTTTGTTTCTCTCACTGCCAAAGATCATCTTCTCTCCATGCTTCAAAACAATCTGACGCTCATCCTTATACTTCTTATCAGCAATGGTAGCATGAGTCTTGTCATTATAGATAACACAGTTTTGAAGAATTTCAACCACGCTTGTGCCTTGGTGTTTTTCGGCTTCAAGGAAAATTTCCTGGTTCAATTTTATATTGTTATCTACTGACCGGGCAAAAAATTTGCCTTGTGAGCCGATAACTAATTCTCCCGGGTGGAAAGGATTTTCAATAGTTCCGTAAGGTGAGGTTTTTGTTTTTGCCCCCAGCTTTGAAGTGGGTGAATATTGTCCTTTGGTCAATCCATAAATTTCATTATTGAAAATGATAATATTGATGTCGATATTTCTTCGTACCGTATGGATGAAGTGATTTCCGCCTATAGCAAGTGAATCACCATCTCCGGTAACTTGCCATACACTTAATTCAGGATTAGAAGTCTTTGTTCCCGAAGCAATTGCAGCCGCTCTACCATGAATACTATGAAAACCATAAGTGTCCATGTAATAAGGGAACCTGGAAGAACATCCGATTCCTGATATGAACGCAAAGTTCTCTTTAGGGTGTCCCATTTCAGGAAGTGATTTTTGTATGGCAGCCATGATTGCGTGATCTCCACACCCAGGACACCAGCGAACTTCCTGGTCACTCTTAAACTCTTTTGCTGTAAGTTTATTATCGGTATTATTTTTATTTTCAGTCATAATTAACCCTCCAGGAGTTTTTTAATGTGTTCCTTAATTTCAATAGTGGTAAAGGGTTGACCTTGAACCTTATTGTATTTTAGATATTCATTTTTAGGAAAATTCATGCGCAGATAGTCGACAAATTGTCCTTTATTAAGTTCACAGACCAATATCCGTTTAAATTTGCTTAATATTTCCCCGGTATTTTTAGGAAATGGGTGAATGTAATTAAAATGTGCCAGACTCATATTATATCCATCTATTCGTAACTCATCAACAGCAGTTTTGAGATGACCGTAAGTGCCACCCCAACCTACAACTAATAAATCACCTTCTTCATCGCCGTCAATTGTTTGTTCCGGAATATAATTTTCAACCCGTTGTACTTTTTCTTGCCTTAGGTTAACCATTTTTTCATGGTTTTGTGGATCATGAGAAACAGATCCTTTTAATTCGTCTTTTTCCAGACCACCAATGCGATGTTCTAATCCCGGTGTTCCCGGTATTGCCCATGTTCTGGACAATTTTTGCGGATCTCTGGCATAAGGCATCCAGTTCTTTTCATCCTTTGAAACAATTGGAGCTTTAATATCCGGGTATTCTGACATTGATGGAATTTTCCATGGTTCGGATCCATTGGCGATAAAGCCATCTGTTAGAAGAATTACCGGTACCATGTGCTCTACGGCTATTTTAGCTGCTTTAAAAGCGTATTTGAAACAATTGCTTGGGGTGCTGGCTGCCATGACTACTACCGGGCTTTCACCATTTCTGCCGTATAAAGCTTGCATTAAGTCCGACTGCTCTGGTTTTGTAGGCAATCCTGTAGAAGGCCCGCCACGCTGAACATCGACGACTACAAGAGGTAGTTCTGCCATTACTGCTAATCCGATGGCTTCAGACTTAAGTGCTAAGCCCGGACCGGAAGTGGTCGTAACAGCTAATGAACCTGCAAAGCTTGCTCCTAAAGCAGTACAAATACCGGCAATTTCATCTTCTGCCTGGAATGTTTTGACACCGAAATCTCTCCGTGTTGATAATTCCTGCAAAATTTCGGAAGCCGGGGTAATAGGGTAGGAGCCGCAGAATAATTTCAGATCGGCCTTCTCTGCTGCAGCAACAAAACCCCATGCTGTAGCTTTATTTCCGTCAATGTTTCTGTAAGTGCCTTTTTCAATTTCGGCCGGGCTAATCAGATATGTAGGAGTTAGCAGTTCTACTGTTTCAGCATAATTATATCCTGCCTCCAGTACTTTTTTATTAGCCTCGATGATTTTTGGCTTATTCTTGAATTTTCTTTCAAAAAATTGTTCGGTATATTTTAATGGCCGCCCAAAAAGCCAATAAACCATCCCCAAAGCGAACATGTTTTTACTTCGCAATATACTTTTGGGATCTAATCCGACATCTTTTAAACTCTCCTTGGTTAATGTAGTTATTGGGGCTTTGATGATATTGTATCCATCAAGCTTATCTTCCGAGATGGGATCATTGGTCTCGTACCCGGCTTTTTTTAAGAATTTTTCCGTGAAACTGTCTTCATCAACAATGATTGTACCACCGGCTTTAACCCATTTTGAATTTGCTTTGAGGGCTGCAGGGTTCATAGCTACAAGCACATCTGCATAATCACCAGGTGTGTTTACCTGCTTATGTCCAAAATGTACCTGGAATCCTGAAACCCCGCCGATAGTTCCCTGTGGGGCTCTGATTTCCGAGGGATAATCGGGAAAAGTTGAAAGATCGTTTCCGATAAATGCTGAAGTATCTGAAAACAGGGTTCCTGTTAATTGCATGCCATCTCCTGAATCGCCTGCAAAACGCACCACGACATCTTCACGTTCGATGACATTTGTTTTTTTACTCATATCAATTTCAATTTAGAAAAAGTTTAAAGATTGGTTTAAAGGAACTTTTATAAATTTTAAATGCATATAAAACTATTTTTTTATTTTATATGCATTCATCAGTTTTTCAATACATTATATTCTTTGTTCGTATTGATTTTGATGACAAAGTTAAGTAATGTTAATTAATTATTAACCAAATTTTTCACAATATTTTCAGGCTTTCAATGATTTTTCTCATGTCTTTAATTAAGACAGTGGTTACTATAGAAGTGCGTCTGTTTTTTGCTAACCTGAATTATTCAGGCTAAGAGATTTTCAATTTATTGCATACATTCTTTATGGTTCTTAATACATGAAAAAAATGCTTTTTTTTTTGATATAATTTTATAATCAAGTAATATTCTTTGTTTTCCTGCGTTTTTCTTAAAATAGGAAACGTATAATAATCGTTATGTGTTTTTTTGTTGTTTCAATCATTAATGATTTGCTAAA
>JBNJFT010000248.1:0-3422 GCA_051747065.1 Bacteroidota bacterium
ACATGTTCATCGTGGATTTTTTTCACTTTTTTGCTTTCCTCGATGATTCTTTTCTTTTTTTCATCTCCCAGCTCCTTTTTGCCAAGAATTTTTTCAAGATCTTCGGCAAAAATAATCTCCTCTTCCAGAAGTACTTCAGCTAATTGTTCGAGTTTATCCTTATGTTCTTTCAGAATATTATAAGCTCTGTTATAAGCCGTTTCTACAATTTCTTTTACCTCTTTATCAATTAGTTCTGCTGTTTTTTCACTGTAAGGTTTGGTGAAGGTATATTCACTTTGGCCTGTAGAATCATAGTAGCTAAGATTTCCTATTTTATCGCTCATGCCAAAATAGGCAACCATTGCATAAGCCTGTTTGGTGATTTTTTCGAGGTCATTTAGAGCCCCGGTTGATATTTTATCGAATACGAGGTGTTCAGCTGCACGTCCTCCGAGGGCTGCACTCATTTCATCGAGTATCTGGTCAGTTGTAGTAAGATTACGTTCCTCGGGAAGATACCACGCAGAACCAAGCGCCTTGCCACGTGGGACAATAGTAACTTTTACCAGCGGGCTTGCATTTTCAAGAAGCCAGCTTACAATTGCATGGCCTGACTCGTGGAAAGCAATTGCTCGCTTTTCTTCCTGGGTAATAAGTTTTGTTCGCCGCTCAAGGCCTGCAATAATTCTGTCGACTGCATCTAAGAAATCATCTTTATTAATACTTGTTTTATTCTTTCGGGCTGCAATCAGAGCAGCTTCATTACAAACGTTAGCAATATCCGCACCTGAAAAACCGGGGGTTTGTTTTGCAAGGAATTCTACATCAACATCTTCGGAAATCTTTAGTGGCTTGAGATGTACTTTAAAGATATCTTTACGTTCAGTTAAATCAGGAAGGTCAGCATGAATCTGGCGGTCGAATCTTCCTGCACGAAGCAAGGCTTTATCAAGCATGTCTGCCCTGTTTGTTGCTGCAATCAAAATAATTCCTATGTTGTTGCTGAAACCATCCATCTCAGCCAGAAGTTGATTAAGGGTGTTTTCCCTTTCATCATTGGATCCCATGCTTGGATTCTTTCCTCTTGCCCGGCCGATAGCATCAATTTCATCAATAAAGATAATACACGGTGCTTTTTCTTTGGCTTGTTTGAAAAGGTCTCTGACTCTTGATGCACCTACCCCGACAAACATTTCAACAAAGTCTGATCCGGATATGGAAAAGAACGGAACACTTGCTTCACCTGCAACTGCCTTTGCAAGCAGGGTTTTACCTGTACCCGGAGGGCCGACAAGGAGGACTCCTTTGGGAATTTTACCTCCTAATTCAGTATATTTTTGGGGGTTTTTCAGGAATTCAACAACTTCTTTTACTTCTACCTTGGCTTCCTCAAGTCCGGCAACATCATTAAAATCTACTTTAACATTGGATTCCTTGTCGAACAGTACAGCTTTTGACTTGCCAACATTGAAAATATTGCCGCCGCCTCCGCCGCCTCCGGCTCCGCGGGACATTCTGCGGAAAATAAAAATCCAGATCGCCACAAGTATAAAAATCGGAAGAAGCCACGTTAATGCTTCACCAAGGATGTCTCTCCTGGTGTCGTAACTTATTTCAATGTATTCTCCTGATTCTGTGTCTTCCTGGGCCTCTTCCAATCTTTTTTCAAACATCTCTATGGAGCCAATGGTGAAAAAGAAATGTGGTCCTTCTTTTGGCACTGAAATAGCCCCATCCTTAAAAAGATCATCGTATCTTTGTGTGTTAAGTTTGTCCTCTTTTATGTGTACTTCAGCTTTTTCTTTGTTGACAACAACTATCTTTTCAACATCGTTGTTATCCAGCATCTTACGCTTGAATTCCTGGTAGGTTATTTCCCTCGGGCTTGAACCAAGGTTCATAAAATTCAGGGCAATAAAGAAAATAGCGATTATTGCATATACCCAATATATATTAAATTTCGGAAAAGGTTTTTTACCGTCTCCTTTTTCTCCTTTGTTTTCAGAGTTTTGATTTTGGTTGTTGTTTGGGTTGTTATTTTGTTGGGAATTTTGGTTTTCAACCATTTTGTTCTTACCTCCTGTTTTTACTTTATGTGTTCATCTTCAATTTTATTGACCTTTGCATCTGCCCATAAATCCTCAAGATTATAAAATTTCCTGTATTCTTCCTGAAAAATATGCACTACTACATTCTCGTAATCCATCAAGACCCATGTAAGATTTTTTAATCCTTCTTTTCTGTAAGGTTTCTCTTTTAATTGTTCTTTGGTTTTTCTCTCTACTGATTCGGAAATAGCATCAACATGAGTGGTGGAAGTTCCGTGGCAGATTACAAAAAAGTCACAAATTGAGTTCTCTACATTTTTTAATTCCAATAATATTATATCTTTTCCGTTTTTATCCTGAATTCCTTCAATTATATTATTTGCTAATTGTTTAGAAGTTGCTTGTTCAGATATTTTCATTAAGTGTTTTTTTACAAATTTAATTAAAATTTACGATTCATATAATTTGAAAAAATTTTCAGGTTTATTTTAACAAAAACTGTTCCTTAGATTGAAGTATGAAGTTTTGTCTGTTTTTGGTTACTTTTGTTTAATTAAATATGTGAGCCTATGCCACAGAAAGTAGTTGGTCAAAACTTGATATCGTTGGTTTCGGTGGGTAGCACGAACGAGTATTTGAGAAACATGATGGATGAGCAGCTACCTCCGGATGGTACTGTAGTTATTGCTGCTGTTCAGCATAGGGGAAAGGGTTATGGACAAAATGTATGGATTAGTGAAAATGGTCAGAATCTGACATTTAGCTTGCTCTTATATCCGAATTTTCTGACATCAGAGAATCAATTTCTTATTTCTAAAGCGATTTCTTTGGGAATAACAGATTATCTGAATGATTATACAGAGATGGTGTTCATAAAATGGCCCAATGATATTTTTGTTGGTGATAAAAAAATCTGTGGTATTTTAATTGAGAATGACTTGATCGGCAGGCAGATGAAAGCATCTTTAGTGGGAGTTGGCCTGAATATCAATCAAAGAGATTTTCCGAGAAGATTACCCAATCCTGTCTCTTTGTCTCAGGTGACAGGTAAAAAACATTCCTTAAAAACAGAATTTAACAAATTACTTGATTGTTTGAATGAACGTTATCTGATGTTAATGAGCGATCGTGGAGCAGGAAAAATAAACAACGACTATCATGAAAAATTGTTCCGGGTAAAAGAGATATGTAAGTTTAGAAAAGGAAACGAGGAATTCACTTGTCGTATAATTGGAGTTAACGATTATGGGCAGCTTATTCTTGAGGACAAACACGGCAGGACAAAGGATTTTAATTTTAAAGAAGTAGAGTTTGTGTTGTAAATTGAGTAAACTGAGCCGGGAAGTGTGTTGGTTTTTGTTGCCAGGCAATTTCAGAAGTCAGAATACAGAA
>JBNJFT010000249.1:0-3418 GCA_051747065.1 Bacteroidota bacterium
TCGACTTGCATGTGTTAAGCCTGCCGCTAGCGTTCATCCTGAGCCAGGATCAAACTCTTCGTTGTATAAAAAAGTCTAATTCCTGCGCTCGAACTTCCTCTCGTCGACGTGATGTTCGACTCTTCTTACCTCAAAAATATCAAAGAACTTTATAATATTGTTAGTGCTATTAAAAATTCATTTTTCCAAAACGGGATGCAAAGATAGAAATTGTTTTTTCAAAACAAAATCTTTTTTGAAGATTTTTACTTTTTTCTTTCTTGTATCTCCTATTATTAAAAGAACTTCCTCATTTGCGGGTTGCAAATATATACTAGTTTTTTTAATTCACAACAAATTCAAAAAAAAAATATTAAAAAAGTTCTTATTTCCTTAAAACCAAATAAATACATAGCTTATAGAAAAAAAAATCAATTTGTATTAATAAAAAACAGAATTTCAAACTTATAGGTGTTTTCACTGTTCAAATAAATAGGATCAAAATATATTTCGTAATTTTCGCTAAAATAACCAGGCATGCATAACAATAATTATATGAAGGTTTTCAAAGCATTAGAATTCGCCTCGGAAAGACATAAAAATCAATTCAGAAAAGGAGAGGAAAAAATCCCTTATATAAATCATCCGATCAATGTAGCAACCCTTTTGACAGAATTCAATGAAACAGAAACAAACCTATTATCAGCAGCTGTCCTTCATGATGTAATAGAAGACACTGCAGAAGAAAAACGTGAAATTGATGATATATCCAAAATCATAAAAAAACAATTTGGGAATAAAGTATTAAATATAGTGCTCGAAGTAACAGATGACAAAAGCCTTCCTTATCAAGAGCGAAAACGACTGCAAATTGAAAACACACCATATTTAAGCAAAGAAGGTAAAAAGCTTAAAATTTCAGATAAAATATGTAATATAAAAGACATGATGAACCACCCTCCTGTCGACTGGCCCACAGAAAGAAAGATCATGTATCTTGAGTGGGCAAAAGATGTGGTTGAAGGTGCACGTGGGGTAAATCCGGCGATGGAAGAACATTTCGACAATATCATTCAAAAGGCTTATAATTCATTAATTAACAAATAAACTTATGGAAACTCCAGTTCAAAAAGTAGCAGCAATTCATGATATGTCCGGCTTTGGAAGAGCTTCACTTACAGTAATCATTCCTATCCTTTCAAGAATGGGGATACAAGTTTGCCCTTTACCAACAGCAGTTTTATCAACACATAGTAAATTTGACAACTTTCATTTTGTTGATCTTACAGAACACCTACAACCAATAATTGACCACTGGAAGAAACTTCAACTAGAATTCAATGCAATATATAGTGGATTTCTTGGCTCTCATAAACAAATTGATACGGTGATGAAATTCATTGATGAATTCAAAAAAGATGATCAATTGGTTGTAATTGATCCGGTTTTAGGTGATAATGGGAAATTATACGCTACATTTAATACGGATCATGTCAGAGAAATGAGAAATTTGGTGAAAAAAGCAAATGTAATTACGCCTAATCTCACAGAAGCAGCACTGTTATTAGACAAAGAAATTCCTGAAGAAATTTCAGATGAGAAAATAAAGGAGTGGATTTTAACCCTTTCAGAAAAAGGCCCGCAAATTGTGATCATTACAAGTGTTCCTGAATATAACTCAAAGGATATTACCTCTGTAATCGCTTACAATAAAAAAGGTGAAAGATTCTGGAAAGTATCATGTAATTATCTGCCTGCCAATTACCCGGGAACCGGGGATGCATTCGCAAGTGTTATAACCGGCTCTCTTCTCCAGGGAGACAGTTTGCCGATTGCAATGGACAGAGCTGTCAAATTCACTTCAATGGGAGTTCGGGCTACTTTCGGTTATGACTATGATACTAAAAACGGGATTCTCCTGGAACGCATCCTGAACACGCTTGATTCGCCAATTCAAACCATGAGCTACGAAATTTTTTAAAGAGCAGATTATGAATAACAACCAAATAAAAATGGTTATCACGGATTTAGATGGAACGTTATTTAATGACAATCAATTTGCTCATGAAAGAGACATACAAACCCTCCATCAACTAAGAAAACATCGGATTATTCGTACGATTGCAACCGGACGGAATCTTTTCTCGGCAAAAAGGTGTTTGCCGAATGAATTTCCTATTGATTACCTGATTTTTTCATCCGGTGCTGGCATTTATGACTGGAAGAAACAAAGACTAATTCACTCTGACTATCTACCAAAAAATAAAGTAAAACACATTGCTTATTTTCTAATTGAGCACCAAATAGACTTTATGATTCATGAAATGGTTCCTGATAATCATAAATTCGTTTACTACAAAAGCCCACAAGAAAATCCGGATTTCAACCGAAGATATACGCTTTATAAAGAATTTGCAGAACCATTAGACCTTAAAAAAGAAAAATTTCAGCACGCTTCTCAAGTTTTAGCTATTCCAAATGAAAAACCAGACTTTCATCTATTCGCTAAAGAACAGATGAAAGATGTTAAAATTATACGTGCAACCTCACCCCTTGACGGGGAATCCCTATGGGTCGAAATTTTTCCCGAAGGAGTTTCCAAAGGCCATGCTACAAAGTGGTTATGCCGACATACAAAAACCGATCCGGCCAAAACACTCGGAGTCGGGAATGACTACAATGACCTTGACCTGTTAGATTTCACAGCTTCAAGTTTCATTGTAGATAACGCCCCACAAGAATTAAAGGAACGTTATCAGGCATGCAAAAGCAATATGCAATGTGGTTTTTCAGACGCTATCAAAAAAGTAATTCCCAATCTTCAATAGCTACCTTTACTTCCTATGCCTTTCTTCCAACAGCTTAATTATTTCTTTCAAATCAATGTCTTTCTGAGTAAAAAGTACCAGCAGGTGATAAAACAAATCCGCTGCTTCATTGATAAATAACTCACGGTTATTGTCCTTTGCCTCAATAATCAACTCCACCGCCTCCTCTCCTACTTTTTGAGCAATCTTATTGGTTCCTTTTGTAAACAAATTAGTTGTATATGAATTCTGTGGTAGATTTTGCTTTCTTTCTTTGATAATTTTTTCCAACTCATAAAGAAAGGACGAGTTGCTTTCTTCTTCATTAAAACAACTATATTTACCAGTATGACACGTAGGCCCTATTGGTTGCGCTTTGATGAGTAAACTATCCGAATCACAATCTGTATTTATTTCATTGACTTTTAAATAATTTCCGCTGGTTTCACCTTTAGTCCATAAAGAATGCCTACTTCTGCTGTAAAAAGTTACCAACCCGGAATTTACCGTTTTTGTGTACGCTTGTTGATTCATATACCCCAGCATCAGCACTTTATTTGTATTTATATCCTGAATAACGGCAGGAACCAATCCATTGTCTTTTTCAAAATCTATATTCATAATTATTTTTT
>JBNJFT010000250.1:0-3412 GCA_051747065.1 Bacteroidota bacterium
TCCAATAAGGGCATTATATATATCTAAGGCTTCTTCTTCTTCCCCAACCAGGCGCTCAAAAACATCATCATAGTTGGCAAATTTCAGAGGGATTTTCATAAAATAACTATTTAATTAATATAAGCATTCAATGATAAACAATTCACACGGAAATTTCAAACATGTAGTTGTTTTAATTGCAATTTCGCAGTACAACCCTTATCCTTGATTAAGTTTACTTTAAGGTAATGACAATAAAAAACTGTCCGGGAATATAATCCACAAACAGGATCTCATAAAGAAATATTTTAACCCGAATAATTCATAAATTATTTCTGTCTCCGACAGTAACAAAATGTATGGATTTTGAATATAATACTACCCTGTTACTATCAATAACAAAATCCAGGATAATTCGTTAAATTTGTATGAACAATAATATAAAATGTTATGGATACAAATAAATTAAGAAAAGAGCTTCACAAGTATATTGATTATGCAGATGAGACTTTCCTTAAAATGGTTCATGCAATGAGTAAGGAATACGAGAAATCTGAAAGTATTGGTTATACTGTAGATGGAGAGCCTATTACAAAACAAGATATCAAAAACAGAGTGAAAGCGGCCTCAAAAAGGGTGAAAGCCGGGGACTATATTTCCCAGGAAGAAGTTGACAAGGAGGCAAAAAATTGGTAAAGAAAAAACTTCCCATAAGATGGGACAGGAAAGCAAAAGAACAACTTGACGAGATATATGAATATATAGCAGAAGATTCCTTGGATGCTGCCCGTTATGTGAAGAAACAATTAATTGAACTTGCCCATAGCCTCAATGATTTTCCCGAAAAATATTCAAAAGAGGAATGTTTAGCTGATGAACCGGAAGATTACAGATCAGTATCAAAATGGAGTTACAAAATTATTTATGAAATAACAGACGAATATTTGATTATAGTTGATATTTTCCATACAAGTAAACATCCTTCAAAAATTACAAAAAATAAAAAGAAATAATTTTTACCCCTTTTCCTGACTTATTCTCAGATAAATATTTGTGAAAATTGCAATTTCGCAGTACAACCCTTATCTTTGATTAAGTTAACTTTTTAGGTAATGTTATAATAAAAACCCCTTTGTATGATTAAAGTAGAGAAACAAGACGAAAATACGTTTAAGGTAACTGTTGATGAGGAAAATTCTAAATCGACTCATACAGTAACTCTTGATGACCAGTACCACAAAAAATTATCCGGAAACATAATTCCCAAAGAAGAGCTCATAAAGAAATCCTTCGAGTTTTTGCTTGAAAGAGAACCAAAGGAATCAATCATGGCGAGTTTCGATTTAAAAACAATAAACAAATTCTTTCCCGAGTTTGAGTCTTATATAAGTATGCAGCATTAAGGTTTTCCGAACAACAAAATGTGTACTTTATTGAGCCCAATCATGAAATCGATAAACAAATCTCATAACGATCATAATTGATTCATTTCTGAAAATAGTGTTGAAGACAAAAATAATTTTTGAAATATCCGGGCTGAATCAAATATTTAGTTATATGCATTGTCTCCATAAACAATGAAAAAGGCCGATACAAAAACAATTCTATTACTGGTTGCCGGATTCGTACTTTTGTGGAACTCCGGATTTATCGGAGCTGAATACGGCCTTCCCTATTCCGGCCCTTTCACACTTCTTTTCTGGCGATATCTGGCTCTTGCCTTCCTCCTTTTTCTGTATCTTATTATCCGCCGCCGTTTGCAGTGGGTTGGCTGGAAAAAAGCTTTGCCCAATATGATTGTCGGGATTCTTGCCCATGGCGTGTGGTTAAGTTGCGTTCTTCTGGCACTTGATAATGATGTTCCTGCCGGGATTGTGGCTCTTGTAGTGGCATTGCAACCCCTGGCCACAGGTGCATTTTCCGGGCGGGTGGTTGGCGAACCCACTCCGCTCCATAGATGGCTGGGGCTGATTATCGGGTTTTCCGGAGTAGCCTTCACTGTTTTATCCAGGATGGATTTTCATGATAGCGGTTCGGTATTTGGCTATTTAATTCCACTGGGATCTGTCGTTGCTATCACTATTGCTAGCCTGATTCAAAGAAAAACCGAAGTCAGGAAGTCAGCCCATAAGCTACCTCTTTCACAGGCTCTTTTTTATCAGAGTTTTGCCACCGCATTCGTGCTCTTTTTTCCGGCCTTATTCCTGGAAAATCTTTCAGCACAGTGGCAAAGTGAATTTATCTATACAATGATATGGCTCGTCGTTGCTGTCTCATTAGGAGCGTATGCGCTCATGTGGCTTTTAATCGAACGAATTGATGCCACCCGTGTAGCCAGCTTGTTCTATTTAGGGCCACCTGTTACCATGTTGATGGCCTGGATTGCTTTTGGCGATATACTTAAACTTGTGGACGTGATTGGATTAATTGTAGTGTTTGCAGGCGTACTCCTGGCGCAATTTAACCCCGGTAAGCTTAGTGGGTTAAGACTGGGAAAAAGGCGGGCTAAAAAGTCGGGAGCAAGAACTTAAATAGACAATTTCAGAAGTAGCGGCTAATATTAAAATGGCATCTATTAGCTAATAAGTAAGCAGCAAACACTCTGCAGTAGGCAGTGAATATTCAGCACATAATGGATAAACAAATCGCCCTCCATAATTCGCATTAAAATAACCTAAGGTTTTGTGAACTCATTTCATTTGAATATGGTTTTTTTGAACCACATAACCTGTCCCGCTTCTACGGGAAGGCATTTAAGTTCATATAAGTTTGGATTTGTTTGGAATACCGTTTTAATTTTGATGCAGTTGAAATTTCAGCTTTTCCTGTTTTATTATTTCATTTACCAGCCCCCTATTTTGGCTTTAAACTAAACAGGAAGCTCCTCTATCCCGGCAGGCGAGGAGCTTCCTGTTTAGTAATGAATGTCTTTACAATATTTTATTTATTTCCGGATCTGGAGCTTCTTTTCAAAAGTCCCCTCACCTGTATAAATACGCAGGATATACAGGCCTGTATCAAATTCTGCTGTTGAAATACGGGGTTTCATATCATTGATTGTTCTATTATAAACAACACTGCCTGTAATATCGTAAATAACAGCTCTGTTTATTTTGCTGTCGGCTTTGATATTGACTTTTTCCCGTGCAGGATTGGGGTAAATATCAATTTTCCCTGAAACTTCTCTTTCCCAAATGTCTGTTTGAGTGCTGTCAAAATTAGCTGTAAGTGATACATCTTCAGAAGGCATAGTAAATGTATATACAGAATCATCCGAAACTTCATTGCCTTCGTTATCCGTCCAGTTGACGAATTCATTACCTTCATTGGGAGTAGCAGTAAGCGTAACTTCATCATCTATAGTGTAAGTGCTGTCACCTGAGACAGTGCCTCCATTTTCCGGCTCTATATCCACTGAAACGGTGTAGTTCTC
>JBNJFT010000251.1:0-3351 GCA_051747065.1 Bacteroidota bacterium
GTGCACGAGGTAAAATCGAATCTTTTAATATTCCGGGTATCTCTTCATCCGGCTCATCTCCACTATAGGAAATATCAGTTAAAGTATCAACTACAACATTATCAAATTTTTCCAAATAAGCTGGTATAAAATTATAGGTAATTTTAGCTTCTGAGTTTTTTCCAAGTGCTGGATACTTTTCCTCCAAAAATAAAGGAATAATATCGTTCACTGGAAAACCCTCAATAATACTATTACCATTATCTCCTAAATACTCAGTAAAAGTTGTATCATCACCAGTTAGTAAATTTTCTATTGTTGAATAGTCACCTTCCGTAAGGGTGTATTCGATATTTTCAGAGTAAGGATCTTTTTCCTTGTCCAGCTCTTTGTAGAGCTCTTCGTTGGGCTCACATCCGGCAAAAATAATTCCGGAAATCAGTATAAATAGTATCTTTTTCATATATAATAATTTTTAACCTTTAAAATCTTAATGATAGTCCCATTGACCAGGTTCTTCCATGTCCATAGTACACAGGGGATGTTTGAGCATTGTGTTCTACGCCATCCTGAGCGTAAGAAATATACTCGGTATTCAGAATATTATGAACATGAGCGTATAGAGAAGCATCAAAGCCTGCGATATCAAAATAGTAACTGGCGTTGAAATCAATTAGTTGATAATCAGGCAGCTCCCATGAGTTTTTTCCCTTGGTGCTGGTTTCTATTCGTTCTTCAACATCATAACCGGCAAATAAACGGGAAAAGTGATTTGCATCAAGGCTTAGTTTAAGTTCATCTATGGGCTGATATTCGACTCCCAGTGCGGCAGTAGTCTGTGCAGAACCGCCAACACTTACATCATTAATGTGAACTGTGTCTGAATAGAGGAAGTCCTGATTTCTGTCGTAATAATCAAACAGTGCATCGTCATTCCATTTCCAATCACCATAAGAAGCCATGAAGTTGATTTTTAAGTTATCGGTTGGTTTAACCCGAACTTCAAGTTCTGCACCCATGTGTAAAGCGTCGATTCCGTCTGTTGTTGCCACGCCGCCTTGTCCTGTGCTTGTTGAGTATCCTTTGTTTTTCCAGTTTGTCCGGTACAAGGTGAAATCAACTTTCATCAGGTCAGAAACATAGCCATATCCTGCTTCTGTGGATATAACTTTTTCAACCTCAAGCGTGTTATTAATTTCATTTGTATAACCTACAAATGCATAAGAGAAGTAGGGAGCTCTTGTGAAGTATCCTCCATTGACAAAAACATTGTTGTTATCGTCAATATTGTAGTTAAATCCACCTTTTGCGCTGTATGTCAAGTAATGCACCCAGTCTGAGTATTGCCCTTCCATGGCCTGGTCGAAACTATTTTCGCCCAACCTGTCTATATAATCCTCTTTGAGTTCCTGGTCGTTTTCAATTTCGTTAATTAGGTCATCATTGAAATATGAAAATTTATCAATTCTCCTGTAAGATTTGTCTGAAAATGATACGGAGAGGAACCCTGAATACTGATCGGTAGTATATTCACCCTGGGCAAATAAACCGCCCCAAACGACATCTCCTAAGTTGTGATAGGCAATTTTATCACCAACGTCAAGAGGTGTTCCGGGGTCTCTGTTTACGTTTGTGTTATCGAGAAAATATTCTCCGCCAAGTAAATTGGTGACTTCAGTAAAATGGTCTCCACGATAGTATCTTCCGTCAAAACCTAACGTAAAATCAATATTTGAGAATTTGGTGTTAAAGGAAGAAAGCACACCATACCAATCGTGTTGGTTTCTGCGCATAGTGAAAATGGCTTCTGAACCATTAGGCGCTTGAGCGTTTTCCTCATGAACAGACTCATAATCCAGTAATCCGTCGTTTGTAAGCTTTGTTTGCTCCATTGGCTTCCCGGAAGGATAATCAAATTCGAGCCAATTACTGCTTTCGCCACTTGTCCCTTTTCCGCCGCCATTGCCGAAAGATGCATACACTGCGGTAGACAACTTCGTAGTATTATTGATGTCCCAGTAATGATTCAATGAAAACTGGGGCTTATGATATTCATTGTAAGCATAACCGGTCATCATAATCTCGCCATTCCAGTATCCGTAATGTGTGTTAAGCCTGCCGCCATTTTCGGCTTCCCTGTAGTCCTCAATCATATGCATACTTCCCCTTTGGTTATGCCATTGAGGTGTTCCAAAGCCTGTAAATGAGAGGCGATGGTCATCATTAATACGTTTTGCAATGTTGAAGAAATAGGTGTAAGCTTCAAATTTTGTAGCTTCGACATAACCGTCTCCGCTTTCTTTTTGTCCGCTTAAGGTTACGGCCCATCCATTGTCCATTAGTCCTGTAGAAACATTAAATCCGGTTTTCATATAGCCGTCGTTACCCATGCCCTGGTAAATAGATCCGCCTTTGTCAGACTGAGTGCTCTGAGTAACAATGTTCATTGTACCTCCCACAGAAGAAATAGCAAGTTTGGAAGCGCCCAAACCTCTCTGCACCTGGACGGTTCTGGTAACATTTGAAAGGCCGGCCCAGTTAGACCAGTAAACCTGCCCGTTTTCCATATCGTTAACAGGCACACCGTTGACCAAAACACCAATGTTCTCGCCGCTAAATCCTCTCATGTGAATGTCTCCGTCACCGAAGCCACCACCACCTTCAGTGGCATATACACTTGGCGTGGATTTTAAAACTTTGGTGAAAGACTGGGTTCCCAGCTTTTCCTGAATCTCAAGAGGTTCAATTTTTGATGCAGCAACCGGAGTTTCCCGGTCTTTAGCAAAATCAGCCACTACCTTTACTTCTTCCATGGCAACAGATTCAGATGCCAGGCCAATATTTCCCAGGTCTTTTGTTTCTCCTTCTTCGACTTCTACTTCCAGCTCCTTTTCCTGGTAGCCGACATAACTTAATTCAAGAGGTACAGTACCACTTTCTACTTTAAGGGTAAAAGAGCCATCTACATCGGTTGCTGTTCCGGATGTTGTACCTTTGACAGCAACTGTCGCTCCTATAAGAGCTTCTTCTGAATCCTCATCAACTATTTTTCCTTTTAATGTTCCTTGAGAAAAGGAAAATTGATAGCTAAATAAAGAGAGGAATAAAATAATAAAAATTTTGTGCTTCATAGTTTATAAATTATTAATTTGTAGGGTTTTATGGATTAAGAGTGATGTCCGCACATCTTTCCCTTACAGGATCGCTGTGTGAAATAAACTGTTGGAAATAAAACGTTTACGGCGTCCATAGTCATGATTATATAAAGCAATAAATATACCTAAAAATTATACTATATCAAGTTCAGAGAAGATAAATATAAAAATTTTTTTTAACAACTTTTAACTATTCCTGAAAATTCTGCAAGAAAAA
>JBNJFT010000252.1:0-3345 GCA_051747065.1 Bacteroidota bacterium
CGGATAAAACTTGATTTTTAATGCTTTGCTTCGCAAGTGTATCGCCAAACTCCATCATCCTGCTAATTTTTTCAAAGATAAAAAGATTTGCCGAGTAGCAATTAATGCTTGTTTTCTTTTTAGCAGTATGTGGTGAAACATGCAGGCCGGAGGCCTTGGTTACGGCAGCGTAGAGTGGACGGTGCGTTGAAAAGAAAGAAGGCACGAGCTGCAAGCTCGCGCCAGCGTGGGCAGCGTGGGGTGGACGCTACGCCGAACGGGGAACTCCTCGTTTTTTATTAATAAATCCCCAGCGGGTAAAGCGCCCACCCAACTTTTTCATTTTCAACAAACAATTCAAAATATTGGTTTGGAGAGATACTCAAACAAAATTAAACGTCTATCTTCTAATAACCAACAAGTTCACAGTAAAATTATTAGTGTTCATTTAATAATAATTCATTTTTTTTAGTATATTGTAAATGAAAGAACTGAATGAACATTTTACCTATGATCCCGCAGAATAAAGAGATAGAAAAATTACAAGAATACAAAGAGGCTTTTGAGGAGCAAAAGCTCGAGCTCACTAAAAGTATCCGTTACGCCCAAAATATTCAAAAAGCTATTTTTCCCCCGGAAGATCATTTTAAAAACATCTTCAAACATAGTTTCATCTTATTCAAACCCAAGGAATTAGTTAGCGGGGATTTTTACTGGGTTCGGCAGATGAATAATAAAATCATTGTGGCGGCCGGAGATTGCACCGGGCACGGTGTTCCGGGTGCTTTCATGAGCATCCTGGGAATTACTTTCCTCAACGAAATTACCAATTATGAACCACTCATGCCGTCTAATAAAATATTGAACAACCTCAGAGAACGGATAATGAAAACACTCAATCAAACCGGGGAAGAGTCGGAACAAAAAGACGGAATGGACCTTGCTCTGTTTGTTTATGATAAAAATGAACAAACCTTAGATTTCTCCGGAGCCAACAATACGATGTATCATTACCGGGAACAAAGATTATCAGAGATCAAAGGTGACAGGATGCCTATAGGTGTCAGCGGAGTAACAGAGGAATCATTTCAAAGACAAACCATAAACATTAAGAAAGGTGACCAGGTATACATATTTACTGATGGTTTTGTAGATCAATTCGGTGGAGAAAATTCAGGAAAATTCAAATACAAACGTTTAAGGAAAATACTTTCGGAAATTCAATCCTATGATTTTCCAAAACAACATAATATTATGGAACAAACATTTTATGACTGGAAAGGAGATAATGAACAGGTGGATGATGTTCTTGTCATTGGTATCGGTTTTCATGATTTATAACAAATTCAGAAGCATATTTAAATCAATATAAAATAAAGAAACAATGAAGCTTTCATCTTTCCACATAAAAAACTTCCGCTCACTCATTGACTCCGGATGGAAAAACCTTGCAAATGACAACATAACTGTCCTTATCGGGCAGAATGAATCAGGAAAAACAACTGTACTGGAAGCCTTACAGAGTTTTTATACCGGGCAAATCAGTGAAGACGTGTTGCGAAGTGATATGTCCATGCCTGAAATATCCTGCAGATTTCAATTGAATGATGAAGATATTGGTGAGATGATCCAATTGGATAAACTTCCCGCACAAATACAAGATACTTTTAAAAAATTTCAATCCATCAGTTTATCAAGAATCTGGGATGATCTATATACCAACCGGATTATTGTTGACGAACCAGTCATCAACGACTATTTTGAGCAGCATAACCAGGCAAAAGAAAAACAACTAAAACATACACAGGAAGAACTGAAAAAGCTAACTGCCGATTTTGAAAGCACAAAGGATCGCTACAATGAATTGAGTGTAAGAAAAAATGAAATTGAAGACAAATTGAGTGAGTTGGAAAGTTCTATAAATTCGAAAAAAAAGCAATTAAACAAAACCAAAAAAGAAGCCAGAAAACAACAATACAATACCGAATTAAAAGAATCAGAAGATCAATTCAATCAATTCAAAGAAGAACATAAAAAGCTTTCAAAAGAATTTGATGATTTAACTAATAAATTGAACATTGAAGAAAATGTGTATCAAATTTCCACTAAAGCAGATCAAATTCTGGAAGAATACAATAATTTAACGCAAGAGGCAGAAACTATTTACGAAGAACTGCGAGAAGCTGAATCGACTTTAGGAATCATGCCCAGCGAAAAAGAACGAAAAGCAACTTTCGTTAAGTTGGATAACCTGAAAAACATATACCTGGAAACAACCGGAAAAATCAATGAAAAGAACAAAGACTATGAATATTGGATCATGGTTGCGGAAAAAGTTATCAATGGTGAAAACCAAGAGAAAGCAGAAAATGAAATCAAAAAATACCAGGAGTTGCAAAAACAATATTACACCCCTGAAGAACTGGGAGCTATATTTTTTGAAAAAATCCCCGAATTTGAATTCTTCCATGATTTCAGCAGTTTATTGCCTGACAAGATAGACCTGGAGGATATTATTCTTAAACGCGAAGACGTAAAGGGCTATAAAGCAGTACAAAATTATTTGAAGATTGCTCAATTGAAACCTGAGTTCTTTGATCAGAAAAACAGCCGGATCCTAAAACAGAAAATTGAAAAGCTGAACCACGAAATTACAGTTGATTTTCATGAGTATTGGCGGCAGAGTGTAGGAAAAGACAACAAGATAAATATCTCGTTCGAGCTGGAACATTACGATCACAACACTCCGGATAAAATTGGCAAACCCTATATTGAATTCTGGATAAAAGATAAAGACGAAAGATTATATCCCAAGCAACGAAGCAAAGGAGTCCGCTGGTTTTTATCATTCTATCTCGAACTAAAGGCTTATGCCATGGACAATCATCATGACCGTGTTCTCCTCATTGATGAGCCGGCCATGAGCCTTCATGCTCGTGCACAAGAGGATGTTTTAAAGGTTTTTGAGGACATAAAAGGTCAACTTCAGATTATCTACACAACGCATTCACCTCATCTCATAAACGAAAATAAATTATACCGGGTTCTGGCAATTCAGCGGGCAGAAGAAAGCGACTACAGCGAATCGGTAATTTATGACCCCGGCTCTCTGAAAACTGCTTCATCAGATACATTATCACCAATTTACGTCTTAATGGGAAGTCAGCTAAACTCTCAGGAGTTCATTCACAAAAAAAACAACATCATTTTGGAAGATCTTCCCACTTTCTTCTATTTTAAGGCGATATCAAAAATAGCTGGCTTGAAAAAAAACCTTCATTTCATACCGGCCACAGAAACCAATAATATGCCAACTATGGCTAACCTCCTGTTGGGCTGGAAGCTGAGTTTTGTTTTGATTCTGGG
>JBNJFT010000253.1:0-3342 GCA_051747065.1 Bacteroidota bacterium
AGGTCAAATCGTATCTCCAGGTCAACGTCATTTTTCTGAATATAGGCTTCCGCGGCTTCAATAAGGAAACGTTGCTTTTTTCTGGGAACAAGTTCATTTGGCGTCTCACAAAAGTCACTGCTTCGGGTTTTTACTTCAACGATACTCAGTGTTTCCTCTTTTTCTGCAATAATATCAATCTCTTTATGTTTATAGAACCAATTCGTAGCTTTTATTTTGTATCCGTTGTTTTTTAAGAAATTTACTGCCATGTCTTCACCTTCATTGCCAAGTTTTTTCTTTTCCATGATGATTTTAGTCATTTATTTTGAAACATTTCGGGTTAAATTTACGAAAAATTGGGTTACTTTTTAATTGCATGATATAATGAAAGGATCATCGGTTCAGATAAGATGACATCCTTTTCAAGTGAGGGGGAAATTAGGAATATGTTGTTATTTAAAAGAAAATGGTTTTTTTTACTGTTGGTGTGTCTGTTTCTACTGTCACCTTTGGTAAAAGCCGGGTCTTTCGAGGGGCTTATTAAATTCCGTCAATATACTTCTTATGATACTACTTTGCTTAGATATTCCATTCGAAACAATAAAGTGCGGATTAATAAATATGACAATGAAGGACAACTGATTGAATGTCTTTTGGTAGATACAGAGAAAGAAGAGGTTACTGCACTTAATCCGCAAAAAAAACTTTACAGGCCTCTTGAACAGAAGGATATACAAAAAACAGAAAAAACTAAGAATTATGATATTATCCGCCGTGGCAATCATAAAGAAATTAATGGAGTGAAATGCTATCAATGGCGGGTCAGAAGCCGTAAGAATAATACTGAAATTGCCTATTGGGTTACAGAGAAAAAGTTTGACTTTTTCAATGATCTTATCGCCCTACTTGAACGGACAAACAAGATATATGATTTTTTCTCTGAAATTCCGGGAAAAAAAGGAATGTTTCCCTTATTGTCTGTGGAAAGGACGCTTCTGCGCAAGGAGCGACAACGTCTTGCTGTTGCTGAGATAACCCGCAAATCCATGGATGATAGCTTGTTCGAAATCCCGGATGATTACCGTATGGTTAAAGAGTAAAGCTGGCTTTCATTATACTCTCTCCCGCTTTTTGAATTTTCAATTCACTTCCTATAATTACAGGCAGGTTGTTTTTGAAATGGCCGGCCGGGAAATCAAAAACCACAGGAAAAGAATAGTCTTTTGTTATGTTTTTGATGATCTCATGAGCCGTAAATCCGTAAGGTGTTTTGTTGTCGTTCATGTCTGTCATGCCTCCTACCAAAAGCGCTTTAAGGCCAGTGAATGTATTCCCGTGTTTGAAATTCATCAACATACGGTCTATGTGGTAGAGATATTCATCCAGGTCTTCAATAAACAAAATTTTGCCGGTTGTATCGATATCAAAGCTTGTGCCCCGCAAACTGTAAAGCACCGATAAATTGCCGCCGGTAACTTCCCCGGTAATTTCTCCATGTATTTTATTTCCCGTGGAAGGTGTCCATGTATATTCAATTGCTTCCCCAAAAAACACTTTTTTTAGTAATTCAATTGCAGGCAGTTCTTCTGCGGGATTTGTTATGTTCAAAGGCATTGTGGCATGAAGCGTTTTTATTCCAAGCTTTTGGGTGATGTAGGAATGCAAAACCGTAATGTCACTATATCCAACGACCCACTTTGGGTTCCTGATAAATTGGTCAAAGTTTAAGTGTTCCATTAACTTAACTGTACCATAGCCACCTCTGGCACAAACAATTGCTTTGATTGCCGGATCGTCTAAAAACGACTGAAGGTCTGCGGCTCTTTCTTCATCTTTGCCTGCAAATTGATGAAAAGAATGAAAAATGTGTTCTCCCAGCTTCACTTCTAATCCCCAGCTTTCAAACAGTTCAATGGCGGGTTGTAACTCTTCACGGGAAATGCTTCTTGCCGGGGCAATTATGCCTATTTTGTCTTTTTTTTCTAATGCTGGCGGTGTTTTCATTTTTCGTATTTTTTTTCAGCAGAAAAGGATTTGATTTGTATTGCTCTTGCTGTAATTATTTTTTAACCATTTTCTTAATTATCTTTGCCGGGATAAAGTTAAGCAATTAATAATTTTCAAACATATTGTTATGCAAGAACCAAAAAGATACCTGATCACAGCTGCTTTGCCTTACGCCAACGGCCCTTTACACATAGGCCATATTGCCGGGGCCTACCTTCCCGCCGATATTTATGTGCGTTATCTGAAACTAAAAGGCAAGGATGTAGCATTTATTTGTGGTTCTGATGAACACGGCGTGCCGATTACATTAAGAGCACGAAAAGAAGGAGTTTCACCACAGGAAATAGTTGACCGCTATCACAAGATCAACAAACAAGCTTTCGAAGACCTTGGAATTGAGTTCGATATTTATCACCGTACATCCGATTCTTTACATCATAAAACAGCATCCGCGTTTTTCACTAAGCTTTATGAGCAAGGTGAGTTTGTGGAGAAGGAAGATGAACAATTTTACGATGAAAAAGAACAGCAATACCTTGCTGACAGATACATTGTTGGCACATGCCCAAAATGTAACTATGAAAACGCTTATGGTGATCAGTGTGAACAGTGTGGTGCCAGCTTAAGCCCGAAAGAGCTTATTAATCCGCAATCTGCTTTATCCGGCAATAACCCTGTGCTGAAAAAAACGAAGCATTGGTATCTTCCTTTGGATAAATATCAGGAAGAATGGCTGGAGGAATGGATTGACAGTCATAAAGACGACTGGAAATCGAATGTTTATGGACAGTGCAAATCGTGGCTTTCCCAAGGGCTAAGGCCTCGTGCCGTAACCCGTGACCTGGAATGGGGCGTTCCCGTGCCCCTTGAAGGAGCAGATGGGAAAGTCCTGTATGTATGGTTCGATGCCCCGATTGGTTATATTTCGGCAACTAAAGCATGGGCTGAAGAACAGGGAAAGGACTGGGAAACATACTGGAAAGATGAAGAAACCAGCTTGGTTCATTTCATTGGAAAAGACAACATTGTTTTTCACTGCCTGATCTTTCCATCAATGTTAAAGGCTCACGGTGAATACATTCTCCCGGATAATGTACCGGCAAATGAATTCCTTAACCTGGAAGGAAGAAAGCTTTCTACTTCCAGAAACTGGGCTGTTTGGGTGAATGAGTTTGTGCAGGATTTCCCCGGAAAAGAAGATGTGCTACGTTACACGATTTGTGCCAATTTCCCTGAACATAAGGACAACGATTTTACGTGGAAAGATTTCCAGAATAAGAATAACAATGAGCTTGTTGCTGTACTGGGGAATTTTGTGAATCGGGCGCTTGTGCTTACAAAGAAATTTTTCGA
>JBNJFT010000254.1:0-3307 GCA_051747065.1 Bacteroidota bacterium
ACATAGACAGATTACTAAAAGATGAATAGTTTTATCTAAATTTAAAAGCTAAAAAACATTGAATTTTCCTCTTTTCATAGCCCGGCGTTATTTCTTAACAAAAAAACTGCGCAATGTAATTAACATAATTTCAATGGTTTCCGTAGTAGGTGTAACTATTGGAACAATGGCATTAGTCATTGTATTATCGGCTTTTAATGGCTTTGATGAAATGATTCGCGCCACATACAACAGTTTCGATCCCGACCTGAATATCACGCCGCATAAGGGAAAAACTTTTGAGCCGACCAAAGACAGCCTCTTACAAAAGGTTAAAAAGATGGATGAAGTTGCTGTTTTCAGCGAGATAGTTGAAGAAAATGCCCTCATACATTATGATGAAAAACAACATTTAGGGCAAATAAAGGGTGTTGACAGCCAGTTTGAAAAACTTTCCGGGGTTGACAGCATGATTGTCGGCGGTAAATTTTCTCTGCACAATGAAAACCGGCAGCTTGCAGTAGTTGGAAGAGGTGTACAGTTGCGATTATCATTAAGCCTGAATTACATGGAACCTTTAATAATCTACGTTCCAGAAAGGGGCCGTTCCTTAGGGGCAAATCCAAACAAAGCATTCAAACGAAAGCCCATTTTTACATCCGGGGTGTTCAGCACTCAAAGAGAATATGACATGGAATATGTGATTGTCCCGATCGAATTTGCAAGAGATTTACTGGATTACAAAACAGAAGCAACTAAGGTAGAAATAAATATTAAAGAGGATGCAAATCTAAAGAGAACTCAAAATAAAATTCAATCCATCCTCGGGTCAGATTACGATGTACAAAATAGATATCAGATGCATGAGGCATTGTATAAGGTCATGGAGTCAGAGAAATGGTCCATCTTTATGATACTGACATTCATTCTTATTGTCGCTTCATTTAACATTTTGGGTTCACTGACAATGCTGATTATCGACAAAAAACAGGATATAATGATCCTCCGGAACCTGGGAGCTAACCTGAAAACCATCCGCAGAATCTTCTTCCTGGAAGGATGGTTAATCTCAATTATTGGTTCTGTAATTGGCGTGGGTCTGGGAATTTTTGTTTGCTGGATTCAAGAATATTTCGGCCTGATAAAGCTTGGACAGGGTGGGAATTTCATTACAGACCATTACCCTGTTGATATTCAACTAATGGATATTTTTGGAATATTCCTAACTGTGCTGATAATAGGCTTCCTTGTTTCTTATTTCCCGGTTCGCTACATCACAAAGCATTATATTGTGAATGAAAAGACTGAATAAATAGGTATTGCGGGTTTTGGGTTTCCTTCATGCCACCAAAAAGTTACGATCTTGATTTCAACTTGAAAGGTTAGGTGTTTCTTATTCTGGTTTTCTATCCGATGATTTCAAGGCTCACTCGAAAGATCGTAACTTTCGGCTCAGAACCCGAAACGCGCAACACGAAACACGAAACACAAAACCAACTCAACCTGCTTAATCAACTGAAGCAAAACAGTTTCATCAACAGTAAATACCTGTTTAGCAAAGTTAACGCACCATTTATCAAAATATTCACCCCCGTTATTTGAGTAAAGTTATTAACAATTCTATCTATAAAAGGGATGCGCAAAAATACAAATTGTTGAAAAAAAATCCTCACAAAACCTATATCTACCTGAATTTTTGAAACCAAAACAAAGGAAAACCCGTAAAATTTTATTAACATTGTATTTTAAATTGTTAACAATCATAAAATTATCTGACCATGTCCGGACAAATCAGATCATACAGGATTTTTACAGTATTACTTTTATTTTCAACACTTTGTATTACAACATTAAAAGCCCAGGAACGCTACTGGGTAAACGGCAGCGGCTCGTGGAACGACAGCGGGCACTGGGCAGAAACCAGCGGGGGCGAAGGCGGAGCAGAGATTCCCACCAAAGATGACGATGTCATTATTGACCGGAATTCATTTTCAAAACCCGGTCAATCCATACGAATTGACGGAAAGGCGACGTGTGATGACCTTATATGGAAAGAAACATCACACAAACCGGTTCTCAAAAGCCGGTCTTTCATTTTTAAAAAATGGACCAATACTAAGCTGGAGGTGTATGGATCTGTTCAACTTCCTGAAAAAATTAAAAATAAATACCTCGGTGATATTATTCTCAAATCCGGACATGAAAATAATACCATAGATGTATCAACCAAACTTCACTCTGACGTAATTTTCGACGGAAAAAGCGGCGAATGGATTCTCAATAATGAACTGAAGACCACAGGTGATATTCAGCTTAAACAGGGAGGTTTAAACACGAATGATCAGAACATTGAGACTGATAAGTTTGTTGGTTCGGGTGACAAGGAAAGATCTCTGTCATTAGGCTCTTCGGAATTGATTGTGAATAAGTGGGATTTTAAAGATTCTCAAAATCTAGAATATGATGCTCAAAAATCGAGTATTCTATTCGCTGGAGATGATATTTCGAATGATTTTAAACCAGGAGGATTACCATATAACCGTCTTACTTCCTATAAGAAAACAGCAACTAAAAGTGATGTAGTTCTAACTGCTTACACTGATTCAGTTTCCTGCAATGGTGGTAGTGATGGCATTATATACATGCTTGCCAGCGGGGGAAGTGGAGAATATTATTATAGGGTCAGAGATGTGAATGATAATGTAGTAGATGAGAATACTACTACTAACGACAGTGTTGCTTTCACCGGATATTCAACCGACACATATTACTTAGATTTGTATGATGCTAATGATGCGGAAAATTATGAGTCTAAGTCAAGAACTGTTCGTGAACCAGACCCTGTAGAAATTGACAACATTGAGTGTATTCAGGCCTTGAGTTGTTATAATTCCAGCGATGCACAATTAAAAGCTCATGCAAGCGGTGGAACAAAGCCCTATACAGAATATACGTGGAGAGTGAATAACTCTCTTGTGGGTTCTGATTCCTCTGTGGTGACAGGTATTGCAAGGGATGATTTTGTTGAAGTTAAAGTAAAAGACTCAAATGGATGTGAAACATCGGATTGGACAAATATTGTATTTAATGAAGACTTTAATTATGGTGATAGCATACCTTCTGAAATAGATATAACGGTAGATAACATAATTTCCAGTTGTGCTTTAACTGACGACGGTGAAATAGAGCTAAGCGCTTCAGGAGGCACAGGAGGCAAAGAATTTAGAATTGTCGCCACCAGCACGGATGATACCATCCCTGATTCCGGGTGGGATGGCGATGGAAATTTTACAGGATTAGCCCCCGATACTTATGAAACTTTTGCAAT
>JBNJFT010000255.1:0-3304 GCA_051747065.1 Bacteroidota bacterium
TTTTCGAACACCCAAATAGTAATAACAGCAATTCTGGCAAGCCCATTGCCTGCCGGGTATCTTCTCGCGGCAAATTACCGGAATGCAAATCAAAAGAAGGCTTCTATAGTTGCTAAAATATCGGCTTATCTTGGCCTCTTGGCAGTTATTATCCTGGGTGTTTTTATTACTGAAAATCAACTTTTACCAACAGGTGTGTTTGAAAAGAACAGCATTTTAGGATATAGTCTTATCTTATTGATTTTTATCGGCATACAATCGATTCTTTCGATCTTATTTTTATTTTTCAGCAAAAGGCTTCTGGCAAAAGTTAGGAAAGAGTTTCCAGAGTATGATATAAAAATATATCCACTTAGAAACGTTGTTCCTTATTTTCTTTTGGGAATTGCGATTATTGGATTTCTCATCGCCTTCAGAGGATTTCGTTTTTTTGCTTTCGTTGTCTATTTGTTGCCAAACATTTATCTGTATAGCCACATGAGACGGGCCTTTTCTACAAGGCAACAAAAGAATTGGTTTACAATTGTTTTTGTGGTTATTGCCGTTTTGTTCCCAATAGGTCTTTTGTCTCACGGCCCTTCAGATAGTTTCTTTCTGAAATACAGCCTGTTTGGTGGTTACTATTATCTGCCAGTGTTGCTTTATTCATTTTTGCTTTACCTTCTTTTTGATATAGTGCGATTGGTAAATTGGCAGATTGGTTTTATTTCGAAAGCTGTGTTGACAGGGAAAAGATTCAACAGGGTTTTATTGGTTGCAATCTTAGTAATAACTGCCTCTATTGTTGCGGCTGGCAGCTACAATTTTAATAACACGAAAATTAATCATTATAGCATTGACGTTCCAAAAAAATCATCGGAAAAGGATCAGGTAAAAATAGCCGTGGCTGCGGATTTTCACTTAAGCGAAATTACAAGCAAAAAGTTTGTGGCACGGTTTGTTGAGAAGATAAAATCTATTGACCCGGACATTATTTTATTGCCGGGAGACATCATCGAAGGTGATCAATTGGGCTCTAAATCGGAATTTTTCAAAAAACAGTACCGGAAACTCAGTTCAAAATATGAGGTTTATGCAGTGGACGGCAATCATGAGATTTATATGGGAGAGGCAAAATATGAATTTTTTGATGGGGCAAATATTCATGTATTGAGAGACTCAGTGGTTTCGATAGATAATGCATTCCATCTGCTTGGCAGAAGAGACAGGGCGGACAAGCAAAGAAAGCCTTTAACTGAATTGTTAGAGCATACTTCGGACAGCCTGCCGGTGATAGCCATGGATCATCAACCATACAGTTTTGAAAAAGTACATAACAATAATATAGATGTTCAGTTTTCCGGGCATACACATCATGGCCAGATGTTCCCATTTCAGTTTATTACCAAGTCGATGTATGAGCTGAGCTGGGGTTACAAAAAAATAAACGGCACGCACTTCTTTGTTACCTCAGGGGCACAGGGCTGGGGCCCACCGGTTAAAACTTCAAGTCCTTCGGAAATTATGGAGATTGATGTAAATTTTCAGAGTGAGTGATAGTTAAATTGGCTGATTAATGCCCTTGAGATTAGCCTGAAATGATTTCGGCAACAGTAAACTGTAGGTGTTTAGCTTTTAGCCGTTTGCCTTTGACTTTTGGCATAAAACATTGCTACAGAAACTGCTAACCTTTACAATCGCCTTCCTTTCTTTGTGCTAGGTTTTATTTTCTCTTCGTTTGACTGTCAGGTTTTCACTCACTGCCTTCTGCAGAGTGCTTACTGCTTACTCATTAGCTAATTGGTGCTCGTTTTAAGATTTGCCTCTACTTCTGAATGTGCCTATGAACATTCGTCCATACTAAATTTACCCAAAAAAAGAAGGCAACTTCTCAGCTACCTTCTTTTTATCCAGACATGTTGAACTTTATATCGTTTTAATGAATCGCATCATCAATGACGTTATCGTCAGCAATGTTCGGAATGGTTACCTGGAGTTCAGGTGTTCTTTCCATTTCACGTTTGATTGCGGTTATTGCTTCGTCATTACGTGCCCAGCTTCTTCGGGCAATGCCATTGTTAACGTCCCAGTGCAGCATCATTTTTAGTCTTCTTTCTGCTTCTTCCGTTCCGTCCAGTACCATTCCAAATCCGCCGTTTATCACTTCACCCCAGCCGACGCCGCCACCATTGTGGATTGAAACCCACGTAGCGCCACGGAAAGAGTCGCCAATAACATTTTGAACCGCCATGTCAGCAGTGAACATGGAGCCGTCATATATGTTTGAAGTTTCCCGGTAAGGACTGTCAGTTCCGGAAACATCGTGGTGGTCTCTTCCAAGAACAATCGGAGCAGAGATTTTTCCTTCAGCAATAGCATCATTGAACGCTTTGGCGATTTTTATTCTTCCTTCGGAATCGGCATAAAGAATTCGGGCCTGTGAGCCAACAACGAGCTGATTTTTACCCGCTTCTTTAATCCAGTGGATGTTATCTTCCATTTGACCCTGGATTTCTTTTGGAGCATTTTCTGCTATTTCTTCCAGCACATCGGCTGCTATTTTGTCTGTTGTTTCAAGGTCTTTGGGGTCGTTAGAAGTACATACCCAGCGGAATGGCCCGAAACCGTAGTCAAAGAACATAGGTCCCATGATAGATTCCACGTAAGAAGGATACAGGAACGAACCATCTTCTTTGGTTATTTCAGCGCCGGCCCTGCTGGCTTCTAACAAGAACGCATTTCCATAATCCCAGAAGAACATGCCCCTGTCTACCATTCTGTTGATGGCATTAACCTGCCTTTTCAGAGATTCGTGAACTTTTTCTTTGAATTTTTCAGGCTCTTCGGCCATCATTTTGTCAGACTCATCAACGGTTAGCCCTGCGGGGTAATATCCGCCGGAATATGGATTGTGCAGGGAAGTCTGGTCAGATCCCATATCAACATGTATCTCTTCTTCAACGAGTTTTTCCCACAGGTCAACAATATTTCCCTGGTAGGCCATGGAAACTGCTTCTTTGTTTTCAACCGCTTCGCGGAGTCTGTAGACCAGCTGCTCAAGGTCTTCATATATTTCATTTACCCAGCCCTGCTGATAGCGTTTTTGTGAGGCTTTGTGGTTTACTTCTGCGACCACGCAAATTCCGCCTGCAATAACTGTTGCTTTGGGCTGTGCACCTGACATTCCTCCAAGTCCGGAGGTGACGTAAATTTTGCCGGATAGGTCATTTTCTCCTTCTTTCAGTGTCATTCTACCGGCATTTAGAACAGTAATCGTCGTTCCGTGTACAATTCCCTGTGGGCCAATATACATGAAAGAGCCGGC
>JBNJFT010000256.1:0-3297 GCA_051747065.1 Bacteroidota bacterium
GTTGGGCGGCCGCACAAGAACTACTTTTCCCAAGAAACCATGATAATCTTGTCTATATATTTCTTGGAGCCTGGGACGAATGGTCTTACTTTTTGAAGAAGTATGTATTTAATATGGCAAACATAAATAAAGAGTTAAATTCCAGCCATGGCCAAGAGTTCTATAATGATGATCAGAATGAGCTGCTTTTTTCTTATTATCCTATTTTTAAGAGAGGCCAAGGTCCCTGATTCACTGATAATGTTTTGCTATGATTTAGCCCGAAAACTGCCAGAGCAAACAAATCAAAGAGTTAACATATAAACGGAGAGCTAAAGTATGTTTTATAAAAAAGATAAAATGTTCGACATCTTTAAAATAAGGTATAAAGACAAAAACTTGCCGGAGGAGGTTCTAACTCAGCTGGCTGATTATACACATAGGAAACATTTTGCTATTAAGCATAAGGAAATAAAAAATATTTTTTTTATTGGTCAGTATGATAGTGAGGACAAAGCTCAAGAAAAGATTATTGAAGCTAAGAATGAAAGTTTTATATATGATCATTGCATAGCTGAAGTTGATAGTACTTATTATTTGTTTAGGTATTGGTTGAAACCATTTGATTAAATGTAAAACGAATATATAACCACAGCTTTTACAGCAGACTCGGAAAGATCGCCTTATCGGTTAAGCTGGTCGTTAATTTCAACATCTCATTATGGAATATGCAGACTTCTTCTTCCAGTCGGGGAAATCAAGACTTGCCAAGCTACCGCTTGTATAATTCAAGCCATCCGGAGCATCTTTATCGTTTATAGTGCTCGCTTTTGATCTAAGGCCGAACAGCGATTATAGGTTCTGCAAGTCTTGGAGAAAATCTCAGTTAAAGTTCTCCAGGATTTCATCGTAATTCAATTTGCATTGTAAGTAATTTTTTATCCTTTCAAAATTTTGCTTTTCCATGGTATCTGTATACTCAAAAAAATTGGGAATGTTGTCCATTGTATAAGCGCAATATATGGCAAACTTCAATATATTGACAACTTTAAGCCTCAGGAGGAGAAAATAGATGGGGGAATTTAGTCAAATAGCAAAACAAATTGCTGGTCATTTAAGCGAATTAGCAGACAGTCGCAAAATAGATACTAATGAACTGGCTGAAATAACACGAGCTGCAGCGGAAAGGGAAGAAATAAATCTTTATCCTGGTGTTCCAGGTTACGGGTGCTATGGTTTATCCATTTTCGTTTCTCTATCTTCTCCATCGTATGTAAAAGGCAAACATGGTCATCTATCCTGTGGGCAAGCCATAGAAAAAGTTGTTCAACATATGCAGGGCGCGTGCATGAATAGAACTCGCACTGCAGTTTTAGTAACGGATAGCTGGGATTCCTATGCCTGGGATGAGTGGAAGGTAAATTTACAACAAATAGAGAATACTGCTCATTTTGAAATTTACTTAATTACAGGGCGAAATGTTTCGGAAATCCAAATATGAATGCTTTCGTTAATAATAATCGCTTTTGAACTGTGGCTTGATACTGATTATAGGATCTGCCAATCTTCAGCGTCTTTGTCACGGATATTATTCGGACTCATCATTCAATTGCTCTGGTAAGAATCTATTAAAAGGTTCCACTTGCCCAAAATTTCATGTATTTTCAAATACTGAATTCTGTAGAAACCATTTGAATTGTTGTTTATTGACCTGCAAATCATAAAAGAGGATAATATGCCCACACAGGTAATGCAAAATGAGGGTCAACAATAGGGAGAAATTAAAAAGCAGGATTTTTTCAACCACTAAAAAACTTAGCACTGAACATTTTTGTCTATTGGGCCATAAAAGATGTTATATATGACAATATATGCGAAATTTACCTTAAAAAGTGATTGGGCGTCAAATATGATACAAATAATTGTAAGGCGAAGTCAGTCAGTAGCAGGCAGATAAAACAATCAACCGGAGGATAAGTCACCTAATAACACATACATAACTTTTAATTATATCTACAGGAGGCCATGGCCATATGGATACTCACCAAATACCGGAAAATTTTATGAATTGGGCTTGTTCTTTGTCAGGTTGTGATGGAGGAAATATTAATGCTGAAACCTGGGTTTGTGGAATTGAGTGGGGAAATGCAGATGGCGAATACTACAAAAAGTTGCCGGAAGAAATAAATATGGGTAAAGCAACTCCACCCTGCGACAAGTTCGACTGGGAGGAGAGCATAACTTATCCTTACGGTAGAAGTTTTGCCAAACTTTATGCGGCAATAAGAGGCAAGGAAGTACAGGACTATAAGGACTTGATCGACGGCCACGACGACCAAAAATGGGACGGTACTGAGCTTTTTAAATTAAATCTTTACCCAATTAGTTTTTCTTCCACTGATGAAAGTCTATGGGGAAAACATAATTTAGACAAGATAACGGGCTTTGATGAAAAATATCTATTCCAAACCTGGTGTTTCTTCAACAGATTTCCTGAATTTTCAGCAATGAGAGCTGAAAAGAAACCTAAACTAATTATAGGAACGGGGAATGGATATCTAAGGGATTTTTTAATGTGTTTCGCTTGGGGGAAAGAAAATTCCAACGCTATAAAAGGGGGAAGGTTAAAATCAAATTCCAAAGCTAACAGTAAAGAAAGAGTTTACTACTGGGTAGAAATTGAAGAGACTACATTGTTTGTTATTCCATTTCTTTCGGGACGTTATGGCCTGAATAGTGATTACCTATTACAGAAAATGGGCGAAATAATTCAAAATAAAGTTACTGTAAAATGAATCAATTTAAAATTTTTTTATGTCATAGGACTAATCAAGATTCTATACTTAACTGGAAAGTGGACGAGTTGGATTTACAAAATATCCCCTGAATAACCCGGTGTTTGTCAAGCTTGTTGTCCAGTTTTTATTTAAAAAAATTAAAAAATATTTTTTTTTAAGTATTCAGTAACAAATTAGAAAAATAAATTAACTTAAAGATCTTTTTAAAAAATATATTTTTTATGTAAGCCCTTCCTCTTTCCTGTGTCAATTGCCACATGATATAGGAAGGGCTTACATTTTAGATTTAATTAAGCTGGCTTTTTTATCTTAATGTCTGAGTCGTAAGGTTTGTTTGGCCAATTATTTGACTTAAATTTGTTTATGCAATAGATTTATTGTTCTATTAATACAATCAATGCAGCAATTGTAAGTTATAATTAATAATTTTTTTACAGTTTTTAAATCTGCAACTATCTAAAGTTAATGTATAAACCAGTTAAACGGAAAAGTGCATAATTTATGAATGACATTCTTCAAT
>JBNJFT010000257.1:0-3279 GCA_051747065.1 Bacteroidota bacterium
GGAGTATTGCCGCCGGTAAAATGGAAGATTTGGTCAATTCACTGAAAAATATTGGCGCTCCTGTAAAACGCGAAACGGTTACCATACAGGGGGGTTGTTGACCTTTTGTTATAAATCAACTTTATATTTTCCATTTAAAATTCGTTTTGTATTTATGCAATTTTTGAGTTGTTGGTAACTTTTCATGATACACAGTTGATGTTTGAGATAAAACTTCATATCTTTGGACAGTAACTGTCTAAATAAATAAAGTCAAAAATTGTTGTCGTTCGGTAAACAAATAAGGAAATTACGTGAAAATCAAGGATTGCCACTCAGAAAAATTGCGGCAATTCTTGATATCGATCAATCGATTTTAAGTAAAATTGAAAGAGGGGAACGGCGAGCTACAAAAGAACAGGTTATTCATATAGCAAAGATTTTTAATGTAGAAGAAAAAGAATTGCTAATTAATTATTTAAGCGATAAAGTCTTATTTGAATTGAAGGATGAAGATTTAGCTGAAGATGCCCTGAAGGTAGCTGAACAGAAAATCAGATATGCAAATGAAACCTTAAATCAGGATGAGTAGTTCAATCCAAAATAAAGTTCAGGAGTTGCCAAGTCATTATGCTGACAGGTTGGGGATTTTATATGCAGCTAAGGTGAGTCAGGAGCATAAAAAGCAAAAGGGTCAGTTTTTTACACACCTCGAAATTGCTTCATATATGGCCTCGCTGTCCGATTTTAAAGGTCATTCTATTCGAATATTAGATCCGGGGTGTGGTTTAGCAGTTTTATCATGTGCATTAATCGAGTTTCTTGTTGACTCTAACCGCGATCTCAAAAAAGTGGAATTAGTCGCTTTTGAGACAGATCAGGAACTTATTCCAATAGCTAAACATGTGCTAAATTATTTGCAAAAATGGGGAGTTAACCAAGCAGTAAAAATAGAAACAACACTTTTTGAAGAAGATTTTATCCTTTACAATTCTGACTATTTAAAAGAATCAGAAAACCTTTTCCCAACTACTATTGCTCCTTTTGATATAGTAATTTCAAATCCTCCTTACTTTAAGCTTTCCATCAACGACAAAAGGTCCATTGCAGCTAAAATTGTGGTAAACGGACATCCGAATATATATGCCATTTTTATGGCATTATCTGCTAAGATGCTCAAAGATAATGGCGAATTGATGTTTATAACGCCCCGGAGTTATGCAGCAGGTGGATATTTTAAAGTTTTTCGAGGTTTCTTTTTTAGTTTAATTCAGTTAGAAAAGGCTCACTTGTTTGTTTCCAGAAAAGACACTTTCAATCGAGATAAAGTTTTACAAGAAACAGTTATTATTAAGGGGGTTAAGCAAAAAAAGCCTTTAATCCAGGGAAGTGTAATTATTTCTTCCTCAACCGGAATAAAGGATTTATCAACTCCCCAAATTAGGGAATTTCCAAGAAAAGATATTATTGATTTTCAAACGGGTGAGAAAATTTTATATTTACCAATTTCAAATTACGAAAAAGAAATATTGGAAATTTTCAGAAGCTGGCAGGGAAACTTGGCTAAATACAATATCAAAATTTCTACGGGGCCTGTTGTAGCTTTCAGAGCAAATGATTTCATTGAAGAAGAAACTAAATCTGTAACCGAAGGTCATGAAAACCTTTACTCTTTATTTGCTCCTTTATTCTGGATGCATAACGTTAAGCAAATGACGCTGGAATGGCCTGTTGCCAAAAAGAATAAAGGACAATATATACAAGTGACGGAAAAATCCAAATCACTTTTAATTTTAAATAAAAACTATGTTTTTTTGAGACGTTTCAGTAGTAAAGACGATAAAAACCGCCTTATAGCAGCCCCTTATTTTTGCAATTCAATTATGTCAGATTACATTGGTGTAGAGAACAAGGTTAATTATATTTATCGCGTAAATGGACAGTTGGAGCGGAGTGAAATTGTTGGTTTGTGCGCCTTACTTAACAGTTCTTTATTCGATTCTTATTTTAGAATTTTTAATGGCAATGTAAATGTTAGTGCAACAGAATTAAGAGAAATGCCCTTACCTCCAATCAATACGATAAAAGAAATAGGAAACACAATTATTCTGTCTAATAATTTTTCGGTAGAAAACACCAACCGAATTGTTAAAGGATATTTTGAACCAGTATTTAGTACATGAATAAAGTTGAAGAGGCAAAATTAATTTTGGAAGCATTAGGACTTCCCAAAAGACAGCAAAATGAAAGGTCGGCATTAACTCTGCTTGCATTGTGCAATTTAAAGCCTCCAAATAAGTGGAGCAAAGCTGAAGCCGTTAGCATGTCGGTTATGGGGAATAAGGATAACGCAAAATACGAAGGGATAATGCGTTTTATTGCTCAGCACTATAATAAAAAATATGCTGAAAATTCGCGTGAAACTATCCGAAGGCAGACACTTCACCAGTTTGTCCAGGCCGGTATTGTAATTCATAATCCTGAAAATCCGGATTTGCCAACCAACAGTAAAGATAACCATTACAGGTTATCGCCTGAAGTATTGAAAGTGATAAAAACATTCAAGACAAATAAGTGGAATGCTGAAATTAGGCATTTTAAAGAGAATGTTGGTTGTCTAAGAGACAAATACTATAAAAAAAGGGAGATGCATAAAATTCCTGTCAAGCTCAAAAATGGTACAGAATTAACATTTTCGCCCGGGAAACATAATAAAGTACAAATTGCCGTCATTAATGAGTTTGCACCGAGGTTTGCTCCAGGCAGCGACTTGCTTTATGTTGGCGATACTTCCGATAAGAAACTTTTTATAAACCCGGGAGGACTGGAAAGATTGGGAATTCCGATTGATGAACACAGTAAGCTCCCGGATATTGTTTTATTTGATGAAAAAAGAAATTGGTTATTTCTTGTAGAGGCTGTAACATCTCATGGTCCGGTTTCACCCAAACGAATTGTTGAAATGGAACAATTACTGGAGAAATGTGGTGCCGGTAAGATATATGTTACAGCTTTTCCCAATTTTAAGGAATTTAATCGTCATGTTTCTGAGATTGCATGGGAGACAGAAGTTTGGGTGGTTAGTTTTCCTGATCACATGATACATTTTAACGGAGATAGATTTGTGGGGCCAAGATAAAAATGAATATTTCATAGTAACAGAACTTAGAACAGATTATGTCAAAAATTCTTGTAATAGACGATGAACGGAGCATCCGTAACACATTAAAAGAAATCCTGGAATACGAAAAATACGAGGTCGATTTGGCCGATGATGGCAAAAAGGGCCTGGAAATGGTA
>JBNJFT010000258.1:0-1646 GCA_051747065.1 Bacteroidota bacterium
TTGATCGCCTCGATTATTATTGCAGTCTTTCTGGCAGTAATTGCATTCAATTTTATTACGGAAAGCATAGATAAACTGCAAACTCATGAAGTAGCAAACTATGGTAAAATTGCGGTCATAGTAACAATAATTTCTATATTAATGAAAGAAGGAATGGCCCAATTCGCACTATGGGCTGGCAGAAAAGCAAAAGCACCTTCATTAAAAGCCGATGGCTGGCATCATAGAACGGATGCCATTTCTTCAATTATTATTTTGATTGGTATTTTCCTGGGAAAATACTTCTGGTGGATTGACGGAGTTCTGGGATTGATCGTTTCAGCAATGATACTATACGCTGCTTATGAGATATTAAAAGAATCAGCCAATTCCCTCCTTGGTGAAAAGCCTTCGAAAAAACTCATCAATCAGCTACATATAATCGCAAAGGAGGCTGCCGGATACGATGTCCAGGTGCACCATATTCATATCCACCGCTATGGAGAACATAAGGAAATCACCTTTCACATTGCCTTGCCCGATGATATTCAGCTTAAAAAAGCGCATCAGGTCATTGAAAAGATTGAACAAAAAGTGGATCAGGAATTGGATATGTCTGCTACCATTCATCCTGACCCGATGGATGGGGAGCTGGACTGAGTGGATTGAGTTGATTGAGTTAACTTAGTTAATTAAGTTGATTGAGTGGGCACAATTATAAGTAGAGGCAAATATTAAAATGAGCCTCAATTAGCTAATGAATAAGCAGTTGCTTTTCTGGTCCAAGCGGACGCTTGAACCAGAAATGGAGCCCGTCACATTATACTAGTCCGCTCCTGTTCCTGGCGCAAGCGTCCGCTTGTGCCCGCTCTTGCTCTATACATTTAGTAGATAATAAAAAAAATTTCTATTTTTAAGTAGAATTTTTTTTATTAAATATTTTCAATTAATGAGCCGAAAATATAAGTTTTATAATCCTGATGGATTGTATTTTATAAGTTTTGCAACAGTGTATTGGATAGATGTTTTTATTAGAAATGAATATAAAAACATATTTCTTGATAGTGTTCAATATTGCCAGAAAAACAAAGGTCTTATTGTTCATGCCTGGGTTATTATGACTAGCCATGTCCATATGATAATAAGCTGCCAGAATAATAAATTAGAAGAAATTGTCCGGGATCTAAAAAGTTTTACTTCCAGAAATATTAAAAATGAAATTATTGAAAATCCTCAGGAAAGTAGAAAACAATGGATGTTATGGATGATGGAACGAGCTGGAAGAAAAAATAAAAATAACCATAAGTTTCAGTTTTGGCAACAGAACAACCAGCCTATAGAGTTAGATAATAATACTATCAGACAGCAAAAGCTTGAATACCTTCATAATAATCCTGTAAATGAAGGTTTTGTTTTTAGGCCTGAAGAATACATGTATAGTAGTGCTGGTGATTATAGTGGAAATAAAGGCCTTTTGAGTGTAGAGTTAATTAAATAGATAAAATTGATGATGCAGAAAAGAAATAGGGCACAAGCGGACGCTTGCGCCAGAGGCAGCTTATCCATTTCTGGTCCAAGCGGACGCTTGAACCAGAAATGGCGTCCGTCACATTATACTAGTCCGCTCCTGTTCCTGGCGCAAGCGTCCGCTTGTGCCCTCTCTGAAA
>JBNJFT010000258.1:1746-3273 GCA_051747065.1 Bacteroidota bacterium
TGCCTTACAAGAGCCAATGCGTCAAAGCGCCAGTCATACAAGCCAAACAAAGCGCCGATACCTACATCATCCACGCCGGCTTCCTGTGCCCTGTCAAGCGAAGTTAACCGCCAGTCGTAATCACGTTTTTTCCCACCAAGGTGATACCACTTATAAGCTTCGGGATGGTAAGTTTCCTGAAAAACCTGGTAGGTACCAATTCCCGCTTCCCATACTTTTTTGAAGCCTTCAATGTCCAATGGTGCAGCATTAATGTTCACCCTTCTGATTTCGCCATTTCCTTTCTTCACCTCATAAACCTTCTTAACCGTATGAGCAATATAGTCAGGTGAATAAGCCGGGTGCTCACCATAAACCAGAATAAGGCGCTTTTGGCCATTGTCTTCCAGAGCTTCGGTTTCATGAACAATTTCCTCATCAGATAAAGTGCGGCGGACGGCATATTTATTCGAAGTACGAAAACCACAATATTTGCAATCGTTTGTACATCTGTTTCCAATGTACAATGGAGCAAACAACACAATGCGATTGCCATAGATTTTGTTTTTCAAGTCCCTTGCCCCTTGCTTGATTTCTTCGATCAGCTCCAGATCGTCAGCGTTAATCAGCGTAGCTGTATCTTTTAATGACAATCGTTCTTTATTGATCGATTTTGCGATAATATCCCGAACTTCCTGTTTTGAAGGCTGTTTCGTTTCTTCAATAAAACCCCAGATTTCATCGGGATCGATAAACGGTTTCATTCGTTCATCTTTTATGCTGTATGTTCCTGGATTAAATTTCATATTAGAATATTGTTATATTGTTTTATTGTTCTATTGTTGAATTGTTGAATTGTTGAATTGTTCACTTCGTTCATGCAGATGTAACTTGTTGCATTGTTTTATTGTAATTAAAATTTAATAAAGAAGCGTTCTATTCATTTCCTTTTGTCTATAATCTTTGGTCGATGGTTCTATTATTACCTTCCCGCTAATGTCTCCTTTTTGAGCAAAAGAAGCGCAAAACGGCAGAAACAAAGCCACTATAAAAACAGCTGATCTTTTTAGCATATTACTCGTCTTTAAGTAAAACTGATTTGATCTGGATTCCCTCTAGCCGTCCAATCTGTCCGGTTAAAGAACCAATCTCATCAGTTGAACCTTCTAAAACGAGTGAAATAAGATTTGTGCCATCTGTGCGCGGTAATCCTTGTCTTCCAATAATCAGGCCGGCATGTTTTGAAAGGATGGTGTTCAGTTTTGCCACGCCCTGTTTATTATATACGCGTATCAATGTGGTTCCGATTCTCTTTTCCATCAGTTAGTCCTCCGGATTTGATTGTTTTCTTTAACCTTGAAACAGATAAAATCCATTTCTCAGTTTTGTTATTTAATTAACAAAGATAAAATATTTTAAAGATGTACGAAATGTTTTTTATCATGTTGAAGCGAAATTAGTTGCAGTTGGCTGGCACCCGCTTATGCATGTTTCGGAACGCGGATGACGCAGATAAAACGGATCTACGCGGATAAAACAAAACAACGT
>JBNJFT010000259.1:0-3261 GCA_051747065.1 Bacteroidota bacterium
CCTGCTTTTTTTGTCTACTAAATATAGTCATTTTCATAAGAACACATAATAATTTTCTAATATTTATTTAAAACAAAAAATGAACATCGAAGTAATAAACAACACATGGATACCTATGTCTGACGGAACGAAACTGGCAGCCAAAATATGGTTACCCGAAAATGCAGAATCGAATCCTGTTCCTGCAATTCTCGAGTATATTCCATACCGCAAAAGGGATTTTAAGGCTGTTAGAGATGATCAGATACATGGTTATTTTGCAGAAAATGGCTATGCTGGTGTACGAGTAGACCTACGGGGAAGTGGAGATTCAGAAGGAATTTTAAAAGACGAATACCTGCAGCAAGAATTAGATGATGGAATAGAAATCATAAAATGGCTTGCTTCACAGAGTTGGTGTACAGGCAATGTCGGGATGATAGGCATTTCATGGGGAGGTTTTAATGGACTGCAAATAGCATCTATGCAGCCACCCGAACTTAAAGCAATCATAACTGTTGCCTCATCAGATGACCGTTATGCAGATGATGTGCATTACATGGGGGGAGTTTTGCTTACCGACAACCTCTCCTGGGCATCCACAATGTTCGCCTACAACTCTTGTCCGCCTGATCCTGAACTGGTTGGAGAAAAATGGAAAGAAATGTGGCTGGAACGTCTTGAAGGAAGCGGACTATGGATAAAGAAATGGCTGGAACATCAAAGGCGCGATGACTATTGGAAACATGCTTCCGTATGTGAGGATTACTCAAGCATAAAATGCCCCGTATTTGCTATTAGCGGATGGGCTGACGGATATACAAACACGGTCTTCCGGTTAATGGAAAACTTAAACGTTCCCCGTAAAGGCTTAATTGGGCCATGGGGGCATAAATATCCACACATGGGCGGCCCCGGCCCGACAATTGACTTCTTAAACGAAGCAGTTCGCTGGTGGGATCAATGGTTAAAAGGAATTGACAGAGGCGTAGAGAAAGATCCTATGATACGTGCCTGGATGAAAGACACTGTTTCGCCGATATCTTCAAAAAGGCCGGGTTACTGGGTTGCTGAAAAAAACTGGAAATCCCCCGATATCAAAGAACAAAGCATGAATTTGCTGTTTGGAAAATTGAGCATGAACAATTCAAAATCAGAGGAGAGTGTTACCATACAAAGTCCTTTAAGCGTAGGCCTTTTTGCCGGGAAATGGTGTTCTTATGCAGAAACTACTGATTTGCCAAGTGACCAGCGAGACGAAGATGGAGGTGCCTTAATTTTCGACACCCCGGTTCTGGAAGAAGACCTTGCAATATTGGGTTCAGCGACATTGGAACTGGAACTTTCTTCCAACAAACCAATAGCAACAGTTGCAGCAAGAATATCGGACGTAGCTCCTAACGGAAGAGCCACAAGAGTGACTTATGGATTATTAAATCTCACACATAGAAACAGCGATCAGGAACCAGAAGAATTGGAGCCCGATAAAATCTATAAGATTACACTGGATTTCAATTATGTAGCACAAAGATTTCCCGCAGGGCATCAGATAAGGTTGTCGGTGTCATCATCTTACTGGCCTTTAGCCTGGCCTGCACCTGAGCCGCCAAAGCTAACAGTACATTTGAAAAACAGCAAATTGAACCTTCCGGTAAGAAAAGCTAAAAAAAGCGATTTAAATTTAAGAGATCTGGGCCAACCTAAAGAAGGAAGAAACTTGTCAACAACCCTGCTTGTTCCGTCACTACGGGAATGGGAAGTTAAACATAACCTCGCTGCCAATGAAGTGACATTGCATGTAACAAATAACGATCCGCAGTATACGCTTGATGACATCAACTGGACAATTCAAAAAGATGTCACCGAAAAATATTTTTACAAGAATAACAATTACGATACACTTCGTGGAGAAGTAACCAGCAAACGAAGGTTCAAACGAGATGACTGGGAGGCAACAACTATTACAAAAACCATACTCACTTCATCGCGCACACATTTTAGGATACATGCAACATTAGATGCTTATGAAAAAGATGCCCGGATATTTTCAAAAACATGGGATGAAAGCATCCCAAGGGATTTTCTTTAAATAAAATTTTTATCCGAAAATTCACTTTCAGAAAATATCAAATAGAAGGATTATCAGAAATGAATAGAAATAAAACAAATTAACAATAACATTTAAATAACTATGAACGAAAGAAAACAAGTTTTTGTCATTGGCCTTGACGAATTCAACCTGAAAAAACTTCAAAGATTGCCTGAAGCAAAAGAATGCGACTTCCTTCCGGCTGTAGAAATTAGTGAAATGAGAGGTGTTAAAAATCTCAACATAAAAAAAATCATTGATAAAGCCTATGAAAGGATTGACAAACATGGGCAAATAGATGCCATTGTTTCTTACTATGATTTTCCGGGAACAACCATAACACCTATCATTGCTGACAAGTACGGCCTGCCCGCACCATCACTGGAAAGCGTTATGAAATGTGAGCATAAATACTGGAGCAGATTGGAGCAAAACAAAGTGATTCCACTAAGCTTACCGAAATTTGAAGCTTTTGACCCTTTTGATGATAAAGCATACCAAAAAATTGAAATGATCCCTCCTTTCTGGATCAAACCAATCAAATCCTATCGGTCATTTCTTGCTTACAGAATAAACAGTGAGTATCAATTCAATGAATATATGGAGGAAGTCCGGGCTAATATCAACTTTATGTCGGAACCATTTAATGAAATTTTTAAAACTTACCCCCTGCCAAAGGAATTTTCCGACATGAAAGAAACTATGATTGCGGAAACTCCAATTACCGGACATCAAAGCACAATTGAAGGTTATGTTTATGACGGAGAGGTAGTAGTTTACGGCATTGTAGATTCAGTAGTAGAAGAAGACCGTTCATCCTTTACAAGGTATGAATACCCTTCCTCACTGCCTCAGGAAATTCAGTTTAGAATGGCAGACCTTGCAAGAAGGGCAGTTATACAAATCGGACTGAACAATTCACCATTCAACATTGAATTCTTTTACAACAATACAGTAAACCAGAACTTCCTCCTGGAGATCAACCCACGCATTTCACAAGCTCATACGGATATATTTGAGAAAATTCATGGAATTTCCCATCACTCAATAATGTTAAACCTTGCACTGGGCAGAAGACCTAAAGCTTTAGAATACAAAGGCAAACACCGCATAGCCAGCAACTTCATGCTGCGGACATATGAGCCAGGCAAGGTAAAAGGAGTGCCAACAGAAAAACAAATCGAGAAACTAAA
>JBNJFT010000260.1:0-3245 GCA_051747065.1 Bacteroidota bacterium
AGCGACGAGGGTGGCAGTTTCTAATCAGATTGTAAAATCAGTTGAAGAGTTAGAAAAAATCTATCCCAAATTGAACTTGCCCGGCGATTTTGCGCAACAAGATTATGCTAAAAATCAAGAAATATTGGAACAGTGTTATCAGTTGGGGATGGAGTTAGCTGGAACATTTCAGAAGTAGCGGGAGTAATTGAGTTAATTAAGTAAATTGAGTTTGATTAAGTAAATTGAGTAAATTGAGTTGATTAGGTAGATTGAGTGGAGTAGAGATACTGATTTTCTGTTGCTGACGATTGAGTATTGCCTACCTGCTTTCTTCAGTCAAAACGCTGACAGCCGTTGAATACGTTGTCAGGCTTTCTCCGCTGCCGACTGCTTTCTACCCAAGTGCCTGCTGCTTTCTGCCGACTGCCGACTGCCGACTGCTTTCTGCCGACTGCCACTGCCACTGCCACTGCTCTAAAACACAGAACATTCCCGCCATCTTAACCGTTCAGCGGCAAAACCAGGAATATGGCAATATCCCAAACAATGTGGCTGACAATATTCATCAGCAGGGAATTGTATTTCATGTACATCCAGCCCCAGAATATTCCACCTACGAGAGCTGCCAGTATAAGTATCAGGTTTCCTGTAGCAACGTGTATTAATGTGTAAAAAAGGACTCCCAATAAGTAACCTTTGTACTTGCCAAGACTTCGCGACAATGTACCCTGAATATAGCCACGCCAGAGCAGCTCTTCACCGGGGCCGATTACTAACAGCATCAACAAACCAATACGCAGAGCTTCCGCGTTTCCTTTAAAGCCATAAACATTGCTGATGTCTTTCCCTGCAAAATCGAACATCCAGCGAACTAAACTATTTCCAACAAAGAAGACAGCGTATAAAATTGCCGCAGAAATCAATCCGAAGGCCACCTTTCTCATGATTTGATGCCTGAAATCTGCTGACAACTCTTTTTGGAAGGTTTTGTCGGTGAAATAACTTATACCAGTCAAAATGATTAAATTGGCCGTCATCCACCACCAGAAATCGAAATTTCCGAGAGATTTGAGAATGAACATTGGCGTGAACATTCCTATCGCCAGTACCAGGATAACAAAAAAAACGGGATTGTTACTTGTGCCTTTTCTTTGCATAAAAAGTTATAAGATATAGTTTATAGTTAGCTCCAGTATTAATGCCACTGAACATAATAATCCGAATGTAAGGTTAAGTTTGGCTGTAGCACCGTCAAGCGCAACAAAGTCCATCGGTTTTTCCGGATCGTACCTTTTTAAAGCTTTTTTCCACAGATTAAAAGCTATAGGAAGAGCTAACAACGTTATTAAAAATGTGTAAGGCATGGCTGTTGCCTCCGGTGTGAATAAATGAGGTACTAAAATGAGCCCCAAAACCATAACAAACGGGCCATAAATTAAAATTCCATAATAGCGCAGGGATCTTTTATCCCCTAACAGTGAGGCGATGGTGATTATGTTGCGTGATTTATCAGATTTAATGTCGCGCCAGTTGTTGGCATGAAGAATGGCAATAACCAAAGTAGCCATTGGGATAGACCAGAGTACCGGGATCCAGCTTAATGCTCCTGCCTGAACATACCAGGCACCCAAAGCGCCCAATATGCCAAAGTCCATAAAAACTGCAAGATCGCCCAATGCATTATATTTCAAGGAAATTCGGGTGCCGGTGGTATAAAACATGCCAATCAGCAAGCCTGCTACACCGATAGCCAATAGCCAGAATCCTACCAGATATGTCAATACAAGTCCAATTACTGCGCCAACTGCAAAAAGAATTATAGAAGCTCTTTTTGCTTCTTTGAGGGTGATTATTTTTCTTACAACACCACCGCTAACAGGATTAGGTTCTGTGTCTAATCCCCGCTTGAAATCATGAATGTCGCTGAGGATATTTGAAGCACCGTGAAGAATTACCATTCCTGTGATAGCCATGAGAAAATACCATATATTGAGATCTGCTTCACCGTAAACAATGGCAAGAACAGTTCCGAATATCACAGGCATTGTGGATGCGGGTAATGAAAATGGACGGATAGATATCCACCATTTTTTTAAAAATGAAGGTTTTGTCTCCTGGTTCATAATATGCTTTTTAGATTTTATTAAGCTTATAACAATAGAAAGCTTATAACAATAGAACAAATGTAATGTTTTTTTCAAAACTTAAAATTTAATATGAGAAATCATAGTTGTTTAGGGAAGAGCTTGTTGTACTGAACGAATAATACAGCTGTAGCAATATTTCAAGCTATCTTATATATCTCGTATGTGGTTGAAAATAAAATGAATTTTAATTTTCTCCTCGCGGATAGAAAATATTTTCGCCTTTTTCAGTGAGTAGGATGAAGGTGAATGGGGTTTTAGCAAAAAGTACATTTTTGCAATGTTGATAGCAATGTTTGGCAACATTAATGTAATAACAGGAATCCGCGGAATATGGAATAATATTAAAAATCGCGTTGGCGATTATTTGTTGTTGTATTTTACTGATAACGGTATTTGAATGACCGCATTGTTCGGCAATATCAGAGGCAAATGACGGGTTAAAACTGACTTTTTTGCTGTGTGTATCCAGGTGCCCTTCGGCTAATTTAATGCTTTTTCCAAACATTAGTCCCAGATTGACTTTAGGGATTTTGTACTGGTTGACAAGTTTAAGTGTTTCGCCAACCAGGTTTCCAAAATGAATAAAAGCAAAGTCAGGTAGATGCTGAAATTCATCTTTCAACAATGTTTCACTGCGTTTGCCCGAGGTCAGAACAACTTCATTATAACCTGTTTGTTTTACAATGGAGAGCTGATTCTTTATCGCTGCAATGAAGGCGTCTTCTGAATAAGGGGTGACTTTTCCTGTTGTGCCAAGAATTGATATGCCTTCTACTATTCCAACCCGGCTATTAAACGTTTTTTCCGCCATTTTTTTTCCTTCGGGGACAAAAGGAGTGACGACTATTTTTTTGTTTATGTTATATTTCCCGGCAAGTGAATAAAGGGCTTCTTCGATCATTCTTCTCGGTACGGGGTTGATGGCGGGTTCGCCAACATCTATCGGTAAACCCTGGATAGTAGCTCTGCCAACTCCTTCTCCCTGTTTAAATGCTATTTCCTGCCCTTTGTTTTTACTTAGAGAAATTTCGCAGCCAATCTCTTTCGCATGGGTTATGTCGGCGTCATCGCCTGCATCTTTGATTACAGTACAAGCAGCCTGGTCTCCGTTTATAT
>JBNJFT010000261.1:0-3232 GCA_051747065.1 Bacteroidota bacterium
AAAAACCGAATCTCCAATAGTTTCATTCAATCCGAAAATGAGAGTTTTTATAAGGAAGTTCTGGATGTTTTCAGGGAAGTATTTTCCAGCGAATACGGCTTTTTCGGCTACATTAATGAAGAAGGCGATCTTGCAGCTGAGTCCATGACAAGTAATGTATGGGATGAATGCCAGACAGAACATAAAAGTATCATTTTTCCGAAGAATTCTTGGGCAGGATTATGGGGCGATTCTCTTAAAAGAAGCAAAACATTATATAAAAATGGAAACCTTCAGCTCCCTGATGGCCATGTTCAGTTAACCTCTGCCATGGCAGCCCCAATCATGGTAAGTGATCAACTGATCGGGGTAATTGTAATTGCTAATAAAGAGAATGGCTACGATTATAAAGACAAAAAGTTGATTCAGCGATTATCGGATTATGTCTCCCCCTTGTTGCATTCCAAGTTAAAAGAGGAACAATACAAGCAGGATTTATTGGAAGCCAAAGAAAAAGCAGAAGAAAGCGACCGTTTGAAATCAGCTTTCCTGGCTAACATGAGCCATGAAATACGAACACCTATGAACAGCATAATTGGGTTTTCCCAGATTTTACAGGGAAGTGACTACCCAAAAGATAAGCAAAAAGAGTTTATTGATATTATTCACTCCAGAACGCGGCATTTGCTGAATATTATCAATGACCTTGTAGATGTGTCAAAGATCGAAGCCGAACAATTAAAACTGAATTTTCAACATTTCTATCTAAATGATGTGATGCAGGAACTCTCCAGTGTTTTGTCAAATGAATTGGAAAATGAAGGAAAAGGGCATATCCAATTGAAGCTGCAATTAGGTTTAAATTATGAAGAAAGCTTTATTGAATCGGACTTCAACCGGTTCAGGCAAATCATGGACAATTTACTTAAAAATGCCGTTAAATTCACCGAAGAAGGCTCTATCGAGTTTGGTTATGAGTTGGAGTCTAAGGACAGACTGCTTTTCTATGTCAAAGACAGTGGAATAGGCATTCCAAATGAACAACAGAAACATATTTTTGAGCGTTTCAGGCAAGTGGATGATTCAAGCACAAGAGCTTATGAAGGTACAGGCTTGGGATTGACCATCTCCAAAAACCTGGTGGAATTGTTAGGTGGAGAGATGTGGCTGAAGTCTAAAGAAGGAGAAGGCTCCGTGTTTTATTTCACTCTTCCTTATGAAGGAAAATCAAGTAAACAAAGCGGGAAAGAAAAAAAGGCTGAGGAAGTTATATTTAATAAGGAAGGCAAAACTTTACTCCTTATAGAAGATGACCCGACAAGCCGTGCATATATGATGGCACTTCTCGAGCCTAAAGGAATGAATCTTATCACATGTGAAACAGGTGAGGAAGGCTATGAAGCATTTATAAACCATCCTGAGATTGATCTAATTCTTATGGACATTAAATTGCCAGATACAAGTGGCTTGGAAGTGGCCCGAAAGATACGCGCTTCATCTGATAAAAACAGAGAAGTTCCCATTATCGCACAAACTGCTTATGCAATGAGCGGCGATGATAAGAAAAGCATAGAAGCGGGCTGTGATGATTATATTAGTAAACCTGTTGATAGTGGGGAGTTGCTGAAGAAGATAAGCAAGTTCATATAGAATGAAAGAAAAGAAATATTCCAACTAAAATCATTTTGTTTGAAAAAAGTAAAAACTAACGGGCACTTTGAGGAATTTCATAATAAATTATATAATAAAGGATTAATACTGTTCTGAATATGTTACCTTTGATTTGGGATTGGAGTTAGTTCCCTGAAAATTATTTATTTTCCATACTTATTGAAAGGATGAAAAAAGGAAAACAGAGAAAATATGTGTTCATGTTGTTTTTGATGATTGCGTTTCTTGCTCTAAGAAACTCAGCTTTCGGAACAACAGTGGATTCATTAGAAAAGATTGTTGTTGGAGCCGACTTTGATTACAAACCTTATAGCTATCTGAATGATAATGGGGAGGCAAAAGGATTCGATGTGGATATTATAAAAGCCATTGCCGAAAAATATGATATAGAATTGGAATTCCGATTTACTCGTTGGGATAAGGCACTGGAAAATCTCAATAAAGGTAAAGTCGATGTATTGATTTCGGTTCTTTATACAGAACAAAGGGATACAATGTATGATTATACCATTCCTTACAATGAAGATTACTATGGAATATTTGTCCGGGAAGAGTCAGAAGTAAAAGATATATCAGGCCTTTCCAAAAAGCAAATTTTGGCATTGAAAGGCGATGCTTCTATAACCAGATTTATAAAACCCATGGCACTTTTTGAAAATACCACCCTGGCCAGCTCTTTGCCGAAAGCAATACGCCTTCTCTCCGAAGGAAAAGGTGATGCAGTTCTTGCTCCTTATTCAATCGGGATGGAGGCCATTAATGATTTGGGAATTAAAAATGTGAAGGTTGAGGGCCCTTCAATAATGCCCATTCTCTATCGTTTTGCAGTGAAAGAGGGAGATGCGCAACTTCTTTCGCTATTAAATGATGGAATTGATCATGTAAAAGTTTCAGGAAAAAAGGAAAAACTTGTAGAGAAATGGGATTTTCATAAACGAGATGAAGTTTCACTTGAAAAAGTTATGCGTTATGTGGGAATTGGATTAATCCCTGTCTTGCTGATTTTTCTTATTCTGGCTTTATGGTCACGAAGTTTAAATAAATCTGTAAAGCGGAAGACAAAGATATTGCAGGAAAGAACAGCTTCATTAGAAAAGCTTAATGCCACCAAAGACAAACTCTTTTCCGTGATAGCACATGACTTAAGAGCTCCTTTTTCCAATATCCTGGGGTTATCCGGGATAATGATGGAAGATGTTGGCATGTGCGATACTTCTAAATTGGAATATTTTTCTAAAAGCATAAATGCGACGGCAAATCATACACTAAATTTACTTGACAATTTGCTTTATTGGGCAAAATCGCAAACAAATCAGTTAAAATATAAACCGGTACCATTAAAGTTAGAAGAAACCATCAGCCACACACTTATTTATTCTGAAGTATCGGCAAATGTGAAAAACATTTCTTTAAATCATGTACGTAATTATGAGACAGAGGTTTATGCAGACGAAATAATGTTAAGCACAGTATTGCGTAACCTGGTGTCAAATGCCATAAAGTTTACATACCCCAATGGAAGGATTAATGTATATACGACACATAAGGAAAAAGAAGCAGAAGTGACAGTCTCAGACAATGG
>JBNJFT010000262.1:0-3229 GCA_051747065.1 Bacteroidota bacterium
TGGATATTCCAGGTTTTTCTGAATGTAATTCCGGAATTTATTTATTCCTCCACCTTGAAATTCAGGCATGTTTTCAACTCTCACAAAAGTCTTCTCATTCTCATTCTCATTTTCTTTATCTGATGAAGTCTCCTTTTTGTTAGTTTTTGACTCTGACTCATTAATTTCTTTTCCGGATTGATTAATCTTGTTTGAATCCCCTTCATCTTCTTCATTACAAGCAAAAACAAACAACATTGCAACTGTCAGGGGAACAAAAATTAATCCTCTGAGCATTCCTGATACTGAACTTTTCTTTTGTAGCATAAGCAATCGATTTTTTATGGATGAATTAAAATTGTTAACAAGTGAAAGTGAATCAACTCTCATGGCCTGTGTAAATAGCAGGTTTTTGTAAAATCCGGGATTTCCTGTCTTTTCAACTGTTTCCTGGTCCGCTTCGAATTCATGAACGTTTCTGAGCTCCCTTTTGAAAAGCCAGAGGAAAGGATTGAACCAATGAATAATGCCCATGAGTGTAATAATATAGTTATCTATCGAGTGAAATTTTCTTATATGGATCATTTCATGCTGAATAATCATTTCCAGGCGGGCCGGATCTGAGAAGTCTTTGTTATGAACAACAATCCGGTTAAAGAAAGAAAACGGAGCTAATGTGCTCTCTGTACAAACTAACTCATACCCTTTATAATTTTTTGCTTTACCCGATTTTATTAATTTGTGCAGTTGCCGGTGTTGCAAGAGAAAAGCTCCGGCAAAGGTTAACAAACCAAATGCATATACAGCCCATCCTATGTTTTGCAAATTCAGTAATCCATCAGTATTTTCAGCAGCATTCGCGTCGATTGTTACGGGTGACAGGAATATCTCACTGTACGAATTGACACTTGGTGTTTGTTCTATTGGAATATTTATAAAAGGCAGCGCCAGTGCAAAAATTACAGCACCTAACAAATAACTTCTGTTTACTTTGAAATTAGCCTGATTTTTTAGTATAAGCAGGTAGAATAAATAAAAAACAGCCAGAGTGGCGCCGGATTCTATTAAATAATTAAGCAAATTAGTCATGGTTGTTTGTTTTTTTATTTTCTAATTCCTGATTCATTATCTCAATGATTTCCTCCATTTCTTGCGTGGAAATGTTTTTATCCCTGGCGAAGAATGAAACCAATTCGCTGTAGGAATTCCTGAAATATTTCTGTACAAGAGAAGAAACCCGTTTTTTAGAATATTCCTTTCTGGAAATTAAAGGGTAATATTGATGCGTATTCCCATATACTTTGTTGGACACAAAACCTTTTCTTTTCAATATTCTGACAATTGTAGAAACAGTATTATATGCAGGTTTTGGTTCAGGCATTTCGGCGCGGATGTCCTTTACAAAACCCTGTCCCAGATTCCACAGAATCTGCATAACTTGTTCTTCGGCTTTGGTTAGTTCTTTCATATTTCTTATACATTTTTATTTAGATTTCTAATGACAAATATATAACTAAATTTTTAGTATGTCAACTAATTTTTTAGTTGATTTTAAAAAAAAATGAAGAATTTTATAGTTGTTCTTTTCAAAATAAAACCGGCAAAAAATGCTTAAATTCGCATCAATAATAAAAAAGATAAAACTATGCACGAAGTCTATCCATTCAAATTTGAGCCAATTTATAAAGAGAAGATATGGGGGAACCAAAAATTAAGAACGGTTCTTAATAAAGATATTCCCGGAGATAAAAAAATAGGAGAGAGCTGGGAAATATCAGCGGTACAGGGTGATACTTCGATAGTAAAAAATGGTTACCTGGCGGGAAATAGCCTTCAGGAGTTGATTGAGGTTTATATGGCTGACCTGGTGGGAGAGAAGATTTATGAAACCTATGGAATTGAATTTCCTTTACTGATCAAATTTATTGATGCTACCGATGTGCTTTCTATCCAGGTGCATCCGGATGATGAACTTGCAAAAAAGCGGCATAAAGCCTTTGGGAAAACTGAGATGTGGTACGTTGTTCAGGCAGATGAAGGTGCAGAATTGATTTCCGGATTTAACCAGGAGATGGATAAAGAGACATACCTCAAACATTTGAACAATAATACGTTACCGGAAATTTTAAATAATGAGAAAGTAAAAGCCGGTGATGTATTCTATCTTCCTTCAGGCCGGGTGCATGCTATTGGGGCTGGTATTTTGCTGGCTGAAATTCAGCAAACCTCAGATATTACCTATCGAATTTTTGACTGGAACAGAATGGGAGCGGACGGTAAGCCACGTGAGTTGCATACCGATTTAGCTTTGGATGCGATCGATTATAAATATTACGGAAAATACCGTACGGATTATGAAGCTGAAAAAAATGAATCTGCCAATTTGGTGAGCTGTCAATATTTTACTACTAATATACTTGAAGTTGACCAGGAAATTGAAAAGGATTGGATAACCACTGATTCGTTTGTAATTTACATGTGCCTCGAAGGAAAAGCTGAGTTTGAATATGATGAAGAAGACAGGGTTGAAATCGAGGCAGGGGAGACTGTTCTGATTCCTGCATCGATAGACCATTTAAAATATATTCCGCGTAAATATGCCAAGTTCCTGGAGGTCTATATTGATACCGGCCAAAACAATGGTTAAGTTATATTGTTGCAATAGTAGCAATGAATAAAATTTTGACAGGGGAATACCACAAACCGATCGTGCTTTTTGATGGTTATTGCAACTTATGCAGTAATTCTGTGGTTTTTGTTGTAAAACGTGAGAAAAGGGATGTGTTTCGGTTTGCCTCGTTACAATCCGGCTTTGCTGATAAACTATTAAAGAAAGTAAGCATTGAAAATGAGCCTCCCGATTCAATTATGCTTGTAGAAGGCGATAGAACATATTTTCGTTCATCAGCCGCTTTAAGAATAGCAAAAAAACTGAAATGGCCCTGGCCTTTATTGTACGCTTTTATCATCATCCCTCGATTTATTCGCGATTGGGTTTATGATGCAATAGCAAAAAGGCGTTACAGATGGTTTGGCAAGAAAGATCAATGCTTTATTCCGCCAAAAGACATGAGCCATAAATTTTTGGATGGATAATCTATTGTTCCATTGTTTCATTGTCTTATTGTTATATTGTCTTAATTGGCAGGCGTGTTCATAACTGGACAATGTCTTGAGGCAATTTCAGAAGTAGAATTTCAGAAGTAGAAGATAATCTTAAAAACACATTTTTTAGCTGAAAGAAAAGTAG
>JBNJFT010000263.1:0-3211 GCA_051747065.1 Bacteroidota bacterium
CGCTGACAGGCCTTGAAGGCGCTGTCAGGATTTTCTATTCGCTGCTACTGCGTCTGCGACTGCTTACTCATTTGCTAATTGATGCTCATTACAAGGTTTGCCTCTACCTCTGAAATTGCCTATCTGTGCTCACCGCTCACTACTCACTACTCATCGCTCACTGCTGTCGACTGCTGCAACTACAACTGCGTCTAATAATGAAAAAACGAGTCGCTTTTAAGCTTGGTGCTGTCGAAATTCCGGTATCTGTGTTCGATTAACTCCAATGTGTCCAGAAGTTCATTTTGGTCTAATGAGGTAACTAATTTTTTGCGTATTTCTTTGAAATGAGATAAGCCCTTAAAATAGTTTGAAAGGTGTCTTCTCATTTCGTAAATTCCTCTTGGGTGGCCTTTCCATTCAATAGATTTTAACAGATGCTTCCTGGCGATATTTACTTTTTCTGTTATTGAAGGTTCTTCCGGTATTTCGCCCGTCTGCATGTATGTTTTAATGGCACTGAACAACCAGGGTTTTCCGACGGTCGCCCTGCCGATCATTACACCGTCAACGCCATAGTTAAGGAAAGCGGTTTTCGCACTTTCCGGACTGTCAATATCACCATTGCCAATCACCGGAATTTCAATTTCAGGGTCATTTTTGACTTCAGAAATAATGTTCCAGTTGGCTTTCCCTTTATACATCTGTGCTTTTGTTCTCCCGTGAATTGTAATTGCTGCTATTCCTGCTTCCTGTAGTTTTTTTGCGGTATCAACGATGTTGATGTTTTTTTCATCCCAGCCGGTTCTTGTTTTTACAGTCACCGGCAGCGAAGTTGCTTGTACCACAGCCTTTGTCATTTCAATCATCAAAGGTATATTTTGAAGCAATCCTGCCCCCGCGCCGCGATGAGCAATTTTTTTTGCCGGACACCCGAAATTCAGGTCGATAAAATCCGGATTCTGACTTTCAGCCATTTTTGTTGCCTGCACCATTGAGTCAATGTTGTGTCCATATAGCTGCACGCCGAAAGGCCTTTCCGAACGATCGATATTCATTTTATTGTAGCTTTTTTCGCAATCTCTGATCAGGCCTTCCGATGAAATGAACTCTGAAATCATTACGTCCACTCCGTGTTCCTTGCATACACTACGAAAGGACTTATCTGTAATGTCTTCCATCGGCGCAAGAAATAAAGAATTTTCGGGCAATTGTATTTTACCAATTCTTGTCAATGTTCAATTTGTTTTTATAATTTTACCTGCAAAAATACAAACTTTTCAACGTGTTTTATTGAAATGCAACAGCCACTTTACCATCATCCCTTTGTACAACTGATAACAGTTGTTTTTAGTATGCTTGCCTGTTTTATTATTTTGTCTCTGGCAGCGTTTTTTCTGGCCATTCCCTTGTTTGGCATTTCGATTGGTCAACTCTTAGAATTTTTTGAAACCGGAGGCTTACGGGAAAATTTGGTGTTGCTGAAATACTTTCAGTCTGTTCAGTCATTGGGCATGTTCGTATTGCCTCCGTTTATAATTGCCTGGTTGTATTCCCGCAATACTTCCGAATATTTAAAAATGAATGCTTTACCATCGTTTTCATCTTATTTTTTAGTTATTGCAATCATCTTTTTCAGTTTGCCCTTCATTGGTTTTCTTTCCCAGTTAAATCAAAATATTTCTTTTCCTGAAGGCTTTGAAAACCTGGAAAAATGGTTGATGAATAAAGAAGATTCGGCACATGAATTAATTCAGAAGTTTTTAGCCGCTGATAATTGGAGAGGGTTACTGGTTAATGTAATTATAGTTGGCGTTTTACCTGCTATTGGAGAGGAGTTTGTTTTCAGGGGAGTTATTCAGAAAATTTTTTCCAGATGGACAAAGAACGCGCATATTGGAATTTTGATTGCGGCGTTTTTATTTAGTGCTATGCATATTCAGTTTTACGGGTTAGTTCCCAGATTTTTTCTCGGCGTTTTATTTGGGTATTTAATGTTGTGGAGTGGTTCGATTTGGCTTCCTGTTTTCGGACATTTTGTGAATAATACAAGTGCAGTTGTGTATTTTTATTTCACCAGTAATGTTAATTTCCGGCCGGAACAGTATGATTCGATGAATTTTGCTGATGCTGCAGTTCTTGTAAGCTTGTTTCTTGTATTGTTATTAGGCTTTTTAATATATCGAAAAGAAAAGCAGTTAAGTGAGTATTGAGTTATTGTTGAAGTTGAATAAATTGTGGTTGCCCAGTTCGTTTTTTCGGTATACATATACGAGCCCATATTCCCGGGCTTTTTCTCTTTTTATGTCTTCCGGTTCATCGCTGAATGTGTTCTCCACTTCATTCCATATTTTCACAATAATATCATTTGCTTCGCTTCTTAAACTTGTAATTTCATTATGGGCTCTTTCATGCTTTTCATACATCTTTTTCTGGTATTTGTAGGCTTCCCAGAAATTGTCATAATGCACTTTTAACACGGCGGTTGTAGGATTTGTTATAGGAGGCATTCCACGGGTTTTTCTTTGTGCTTCTCCATCAATGATTTTTTTGCCCCATTCAATAATATCTGCTTCGGTATTAAGAGGAGGCAGTTTTTTAGAATCTTCCTTGAGTCCGTAAAAAGTTCTGATGTTTGCAGGAATCTCACCACGAGTAATTGACATATTGACAACCTGGATGAAATGAGATATATACAGCTTGGCTTTTTTGAATTTTGTGCTGTAGTCTTTATGGCTCTTGGTTTGAGTTTTGTAGATATTGTGGTATTCAGTAATCGCCTTTTCGTATTTCGGTAAAAACGAAGAAGCTCTTTGTAACGTTTCCTGACTAAAGGCTAGTTTAAACGGAGGAATTTCTTTTCCTTTTGAAACGGCTGTACTTAGTGCTCTTAGTCTTGATTTGTCTGTGTTAGGGAGTCTTCTGTATGGCATAGCAACGAATTGTTAATAACTTGTTAACAATGTACGAATATACAAAAATTTATAACATAAGGGCATATTCGCAAGTAATTTTATGCAAATATTTGTTTGGCTTTTAGATTTTTATGATTGTGTGTGACAGTATCCCTGCCATAATGGCAATTGATGGTTGTTAAAGATTATAACTTGACACATATTTTTACTTAATAACTCCCTTCGCCAAAAGATGGAAATAAAAAAAGGAGCTGCAAAACTTAATTTGCAACTCCTTTATTTTTAAGCTCCCCAGGTCAGACTTGAACTGACGACCC
>JBNJFT010000264.1:0-3183 GCA_051747065.1 Bacteroidota bacterium
TTCCCGTAAGCGGGACAGGCTATGAGATCGCTTCGCTAAGTTGCAAATTCCGCCGAGTACCTTGTACGTCTTTCCGCTGAGCAGCGGCCTTTTTTAGGAAAGGACACGCGATTCTGTATTCTGTATTCTGTATTCTGTATTCTGAATTCTTTCTAGCTGTTTATCATTATTTCTGAAATTACCTCCTCACTAGCCTTCTTCGAGACACTACCTATACCTTTTCCTTCAGCTTCTCCTGCAAGGTATACATTTCATCTCTCAGGCGCGCTGCTTCTTTAAAATCCAATTCGGCTGCAGCCTTTTCCATTGCTTTTTTATTCTTCTCTATGGCTTTTTCAAGGGCTTCTTTGCTCATATACTGAACTACAGGATCGGCTGCAATACTTGCTGCATCAGGGCCGGCATAAGTTTGTTCGCCTTTTCCTATCTTTTCCCTGTAATCACCCATTACCGAACGTGATGCTTTCTCTATCTGACGTGGAGTGATATTATGTTCATTATTATAGGCAAGCTGTTTTTCTCTCCGTCGATTTGTTTCATCAATTGTTTGCTGCATCGACTTAGTAATCCTGTCTGCATACATAATTACTCTCCCCTCTAAATTCCTTGCTGCACGGCCTGCGGTTTGTGTAAGAGAAACGGTTGACCTTAAAAAACCTTCCTTGTCTGCATCAAGTATAGCTACAAGCGAAACCTCCGGAAGGTCAAGGCCCTCCCTAAGCAGATTAACGCCAATCAGGACATCAAACTTACCTTCACGCAACCCATCCATAATCTCTACTCTTTCAAGCGTATCAATGTCGGAGTGAATATACCTGCACTTGACATTGTACTGGGTAAGGTATTTTGTCAGCTCCTCAGCCATTCGTTTTGTTAAGGTAGTTACCAATACGCGCTGCTGCTTTTCGGTGCGTTTTGTAATCTCTTCCATCAAATCATCAACCTGATTCAAGGTAGGCCGAACTTCAATCTCAGGATCCAACAAACCTGTCGGACGTATCACCTGGTCCACTACCACGCCCTCAGTTTTGGATAGCTCAAATTTAGCAGGAGTCGCACTTACAAAAACGACTTGGTTTATCAGTTGTTCAAATTCTTCAAATTTGAGAGGGCGGTTATCAATTGCGGCCGGTAATCTAAATCCATACTCCACCAAATTCTTTTTCCTTGAATGATCCCCACCGTACATAGCATGAATCTGGGGAACCGTCACATGGCTCTCGTCAACCACGGTGACAAAATCATCCGGGAAATAATCCAGCAAACAGAAAGGACGTGAACCGGGCGACCTGCCATCAAAATAGCGGCTGTAGTTTTCAATGCCCGGGCAATAGCCTAATTCTTTAATCATCTCCAAATCGTATTCAACACGCTGCTTTATTCTTTTAGCTTCTAAATGTTTTCCCTGGTCTTTAAAATATTGAATTTGTTCATTAAGATCCAGCTGGATTGCCTTGATTGCCGAATGCATTCTTTCTTTGGTAGTAACAAAAATATTTGCAGGATAAATCGTGGCCTGATCAAGTTCTTCAATGGTATGGTTATTATATGGATCAAAGGATTCGATTCCATCAATTTCATCTCCCCAGAACATGATACGATAGGCAATTTCGCTGTAGGCAAGAAATACATCGATTGTGTCACCGCTTACCCGGAATGTGCCGGCTTTGAATTCATATTCATTCCTGGAATACAGGCTATCGACCAGTCTTCTCAGAAACTCATTGCGTTCGATATTCTGGCCTTTTTCAATAGTGATCGTATTCGCATGAAAATCTTCCGGATTCCCTATTCCGTAAAGGCAGGATACAGAGGAAATCACTATCACGTCTCTTCTTCCTGACAACAAGGAAGATGTAGCGCTAAGCCTTAATTTTTCAATTTCTTCATTTATAGAAAGATCTTTTTCAATATAGGTGTCCGTAACAGGTATATAAGCTTCAGGTTGATAATAATCGTAATATGACACAAAATATTCCACCGCATTTTCAGGAAAAAATTCCTTAAACTCTCCATAAAGCTGGGCGGCAAGAGTTTTGTTATGGCTTAAGACCAGCACGGGCTTATGAACACGCTCTATCATATTCGCTACTGTAAAAGTCTTTCCTGAACCGGTGACTCCCAAAAGAGTCTGATACTTGTCGCCACGTTTAATGCCTTCAGTCAATTGTTTAATAGCCTCAGGCTGGTCTCCTGTGGGTTTATATTTTGAAGTCAACTTATACTTCATTACTCACCGCGATTGTTTTTGAGCTTAAAAACTCCGTAAATTGCCAAATGGTCACTTATTCCACCAAAATAATTATCTCCTCCATACGTCCGGTTCGGAACTTCCATCCCTGCTTTCGGATGATCATATAAAACCCACGGAGGATCAAAAATGTGAACATCTTCCTGCGAAACGGTGTAGCCCTCTCCATTCATACAAGCTGAAGAAACAATCAAATTATCCAGCATAAACCATTCAGATTGATAGTTATATGTTCCTTTGTCCTGCTTGTCTTTGGGATACATCAGATTATAAAGCTGATCGTTTTTTTCCGTTTGATCAGGATCTTTCGCATCCAGAACTTTCGATAGACTTTTATTATCGGGTTCGTCATTAAAGTCACCCATGGCAACAATTTTCGCATCAGAATTTTTATTCAAAACAGAATCAATTTTTGCCCTGAGAATTTTAGCGGAATAAGTTCTTTTCTCTTCTGTTTCTTTCCGTCCTCCTGCTCGCGATTTCCAGTGATTAACAAATAAATGCATTGTGTCTTTTCCGGCGACTCCTTTTGCATAAAGAATATCTCTTACTTTTGAGTCAGGATCAAAAGGAAATTGAATCGGTATAAATTCATCATGCAAAAGATCGAAAGCGTCAGCTTTGTAAAGCAGCGCAACATCTATTCCCCTCATATCCGGACTGTCTTCATGCACAATACCATAATACCCGTCGCTGAAATGTTCTGTATCAAGCAACGATTTCAAAACGGTTTCATTCTCTACTTCCGCCAAACCGATTATTTCCGGCAAACCGTCGGGATCTGCCGAAGAAACAACTTTTGCAATATCATCTACTTTTTTCTCATATCTCTTGGTTGTCCATTCTTTGCTGCCCGAAGGAGTATACTCTTCGTCATAAGTATCCGGATCGTCTTTCGTATCAAACAAATTCTCCGTGTTATAAAAAACAAC
>JBNJFT010000265.1:0-3168 GCA_051747065.1 Bacteroidota bacterium
CAGTTAAATAATTTTGTGCATACCCGCTTGATTTAAATGCTTCCAGGGGAATTTTGTAGGGTATAATTTTCAGCCCGTAAACACCACATGAAGCATAAAGATAGTTCTGATAAATTGCAATATTATTCACATGTACATCACTATAGTTTTTCCGCGAAACCATGTTGATATCCTGATAATTGTTTATATCAACAACCTCAACACCACTGTTATCAAGTGCAAGGATGGCATAGTTTTTATAAATCTTAAAGTTAAAGACTTTCTGATGCCTGTAGTAACTTCCGAGTAGTTTAGGATCATTGATGTTTGAAAAATCCAGAATCTCAAATCCGAGATCTCCATGAGCATAATACGCTTTTTTATCAAAAACCTTAATGGCGTTAGCACTGCCAAACTCTTTGTTATAACTTCTTATCTCATACGGTCTATAAAGCTTCAATCTTTGCAGATTTTCCACATCCGTTGCATCAAAAATCAGCAGGCCTTTTTCTCCTAAAGGCCAGAATATCTTATTATCTGATACATCAAACCGACCATAGCTTATTTCGCCCTCTTTTTCATAATAATTGACAGGAAACAAAAACTGGGCAAAGCATGAGCTTGAGAACAGGAAAGATAAAATGAACAAGAAAAATATTCTCTTCATTAGTTAATTGTTTTAAATTCGAATATATAGAAACCCGTCTCCTATCAAGTAAGTGTAAATTGTATCGCTAGTCAATCTTTAACACCAAACCCTTTAAATATTCACCTTCCGGATGATAAACATTTATCGGATGATCAGATGGCTGATCCATTTGATGTAAAATCCGCACTTGTCTTCCGGTTCCGGCAGCAGCAGTGAAAATCATTTTCCTGAAATTTTCTCTGCTTACAACTTGTGAACAAGAAAAGGTAAACAACACCCCTCCTTTATTAATTTGCTGAATTGCCTTTCGATTCAACTTTTTATATCCCTGCAATGCATTGTGCAAGACATTGTGGTGTTTCGCAAATGCCGGGGGATCCAATACAATTACATCATATTCGGTATCTCCATTATCCAGATAATCAAAAGCATCTGAAGCTATACCTCTGTGATTTGCTGAAGAACCAAAATTCTTTTCTACATTCTTAGTTGCCAATTCAATTGCATTTTTTGAACTATCCACAGTATCAACACTTTTGCAACCACCAGCCAGCGCATATACAGAAAACCCACCTGTATAACCGAATAAATTCAAAACAGTTTTATCTTTCGAAAAACGTTTTAACAATAAACGATTTTCTCTTTGATCAATGTAAAAACCCGTTTTCTGACCTTCTTCCCAATTGATGTCAAAAGCAAGTCCATTTTCCTTTACAGAAAAAGCTTTCTCCTTTTCAAATATATAATAATTTTTTCTATCAATATCAGCTTTATAGGGTAAAGTTGAATTGCTCTTATTATAGATGGCAGTTAATTGATTGTCAAACAGCTCCTGCAGCACTTCAGAGAGTAGATCAATGGTTCTGTACATACCTATTGAGTGAGCCTGAATGACCAGGACTCCATTGTAATAATCAATAACCAACCCGGGAAAGCCGTCTCCTTCAGCATTTACCAGGCGAAAAACAGTCGTTTCCGGATTATTTATCAGTCCAAGAGTTTGACGAAGATAGAGAGCTCTTTGAAGTTTCTGCTTCCAAAATTCTCTATCTATCTCTACATTTTCAAAGGAAATAATACGAATGGCGATGCTTCCTATTTGATAATGGCCAATTCCGAGAAATTCATCTTTGTTATCGTAAACATGAACGATGTCTCCTTCGGCGGGTTCACCTTTAATTTTTTTTATTGCACCGGAAAAGACCCACGGATGATATCTCCTCAATGACTGATCCTTACCTGATTTTAATATTGCTTTTATTTCTTCCATTAGTGGGCAAATATTTATTTTTTAAGGTTCTGGTATAACTTATAACACACCCACGCATCTGTGGCAGCATATTTTAACTGACCCGGACTCAGGATTTCCTGTTCCCAGTTTGATACACGTTGCGATTTTGAAATTCTATAATTAAGAACAATTGCCGCCAATTTTTTCAGGCTTATATTTTTAATATTTAAATCCTTAGCTGTTTCCTGCAAATCAATAAATCCTTTTGGTTCAAAAGGTTTGATTTGTTTTAGCTCTTTGAGATCATCCCGTATGGCAACACCAATTTTCAATACATGCTCATTTTCCAGTAGATTGACGAGGGAATCAGGAAAACCGATCTTACTTAACCGAAATAAAAAGGCTTTATCTTCTGTAGCCAACTGTAGCAGTGCGGTTGAATTTAGCCTCCCTTTTTTAAAAGAGGGTTTCGTTTCTGTATCAAATCCCAACACAGAATACTCTCTTAATAAAGGAATGGCAATATCGAATTTCTTTTCTGTATCGATTAAAAGAATATCTCCGTTAAAAACCTTACGGGGCAACTGTTTTATTTCCTCGTTTGAAATTTCTTCTCTAAAACTCATAGTTCAATGTTTTCCTAACTTTTCGTCTGGTCAAACAACCAGTTTCTGTCTTGTTGATTTTTATCCTCCGAAGAATCAGACTCCTCCTCTTCTTCTAAATCAATATCGTCGCTGTAAAATAACCGGTGTAATATTCTAAGGGCATTTAAAAGTTTCGGCCCCCAGTATTGCTCAAAATTATAATTTAACTCCCATAGTGCAGCCTGCATCATTTCTTCATTACCAATTCCGTAAATGGTTGTAAAATCTTTAAGGTCTTGATAGATATCAGCAAAATTATCTGACAAACTTAAAATACTCAATTCTTCTTCTTCCTTGGCAACAGGATCATACAGATCAAGGTATTCATCATGATAGCCAAGCTTTTTTTTGACTTTATCATAAATGGTGTTCCAATCAAGTTCCGTGACAAATTTTTCGAGCTGAGTTTCTTCTTCAATCTCAAATGATGGCAATTTTTGTTCGTAAAAATATAATGCCGAAAATAGTTCAATAGAACGTTTAACAAAATCTGTTCTTGTAAAATTTGTCGTGTTTTCTAAAAAAGTACAATACTCCGCGGCAGTACTAATAAATTCTGAAATATTTTCATTTTCAAAAAGATCCATAGTCAATAAGAATTGAGTTGCAGCACAAAAGTATAAAAAATAATAATCAAATTGAGTTGACTGGTTAATTGAGTT
>JBNJFT010000266.1:0-3167 GCA_051747065.1 Bacteroidota bacterium
ATCAGCGATTTGAATTTCACCGCTGCCGATATGCTGGGAGAACGGCGCTTCAGTTTGATAAACACCAATTTCAAGCTTTTTGTCGCCGAAGAATCAAAGCTTGTTTTTAATGATTTTTTCGAAAACGTATATACCTGCAACGCGAAAGAATCGTGCGAAGTAATGCTTGAACCTGACCATGAGCCTCCTCGCCAGGTATATATGGAAGGCGTAGTAATAGAAGATGAACGAAAATGCCTTTTGTCTGTGGTAGACATCTCGAAGTTTGTGCGGAGATAGATTCCACCGTTTGCACATCGAATCCATGCCAATGGCAACAAATGTTTTGAGACTCATGACCAAATTGGCTATCATCTGGAATTTGACCAAGAAAAAGTTATCTATATGGAGATACAAACAGATAACAAGCCAGAAGGGTACGAATTTCCTTGTTATGTTACGACCCGGATAACTCAGTAGTGTTAAATACTGCTTACATCATGACAGGAAATAATGTGAAATATGTTCTTTCTGTGTTAAACTCAAGGTTTGGTGAAAAGCTTGTTAAGTTTTATGTAACGCAGCTTCAGACAAGGCAGTTTCGCATGCTTGATATGTATGTAAATAATTTCCCCATACCTGATTATAAACCGGTATATGGGAAACTAAAAAATATAGTCGATAGCATTTTATCAAAGAAAACAATAGGTGAAACCACTATCGAGGAAGAAAACCAAATTGACCTGATGGTTTATAAACTATACCAGCTTACCTATGATGAGGTGTTGGTGGTGGATAAGCAGCCGCCGTTTAGCCGGGAAGCGTATGAGGCTTTGGGGTTGAGCACTCAAGTTCCAATGAAATTAATTTACTACACCGATGCTACACCCAGAAAAATAAAATTAAAGCATGGCGAAATCATATTCAAACGGACAACTTCAAAAAACCTGAATTATAAAAGTGAAATTGCCATGCTTGTTGTTCAGGCATTAAAAGAAATTGGAAAGGGCAATCAAACAATAGAAGAAGAGAAAAAAATACTATCTCATCTGAAAAAGGTAGATGTGAAACATCTAAAACATGACATTAGCATAGCCCCGCAATGGATTGCTGAAATCATGGCAAAAGCGCTGGAAGAATGAGTTAACGAAATTTTTAATGATTTGCCACTGATTATCGGTTAGATTAGTCTGATAACTTTTCATATCAATATATTTTATTTGATTGATAATCATAAAGATACGAATAAAAATCAGACTATTTGACTGATAATCTACATGTTATGAACATTGTTGTTAACAATGTATTTCTACTTTAATAAATCAAAACAGTTTCTTAATCTTTACCAGCGCACAGGGTTCACCATTGATATCCACGCGTTCATAACGCCGCGCCGCCAGGTCATTTTCATCCTTCTCAAAGGATTTAACCTCAAACTCATCGGCTACAACTTCGAAAGCCAGCAGCAACATAAAATCCAGTACAATAAAGGTTTTAATGGGGTAAATAGGTTTCATAGATGTTGTTTTGCATTTTGACAGGTTAAGGTAAAAAAAATTATTACCTTTGAAAAAGCAGCTAAAGCTTTAGCAGTATAGGATTTAAAATATTAAAAAGTAAGGATTCATACCCTTATAGAAATAAAAACATGCCAAATAATAGAGAAATTAACGAAAGTCTGCGAATACATATGTGATAGCGCACATTATAAAAAAAGACCTAAATGGCAATATTTGAAATAGAAAAAGGGAAAACAAAAAGAGTCAGACTAAGTGAATTTCCACTTGAAAAAGACTTACAGCATCTGATTGAAAAAAATCTGGAGACAATATTTAATTGTCGTTTTATTGCAACTGAATTTTCAACAGGAAACGTCCATTCAGGTAGAATTGATACTTTAGCCATTTCTGAAGATAACAACCCTGTCATTATAGAATATAAGAAAGTTGCATCTTCAGACCTAATAAACCAAAGCCTTTATTATTTGCATTGGATTAAAGACCATAAGGGAGACTTTCAAATTGCAGCAAACAAAAGCTTGAATAAAACAGTAGAGGTTGACTGGTCTGATATCCGTGTAATTTGTATAGCCCCAGAATACAAAAAATATGATTTGCATGCTGTAGAAGTAATGGGAGCAAATATTGAGTTGTGGCAATATAAAATTTACGAAAACGGAATTCTTAATATTGAAGAAGTTTACAAGCGTACGACTACGAGGGGACATCAAGAACCATCAGATTTTAATGGAAAGAACCCTATTATGGTCGAAGCGGGTAGAAAAGCTGCACAAACCCGAAAAACGGCATCTTACACCATAGATAAACACCATAAAAATCTTGATGGGACAGTTCTAGAACTATTCAATATTGTTAGAGATTATATCATTTCCTTGGACAGTTCCATTGAAGAAACACCAAAGAAACACTATATCGCGTACAAGACTAGTCAAAATTTTGTTTGCCTCCAGACATATAAGAAAAAACTGACATTATATTTAAAGTTGAATCCAGAAGAAGTAAATCCAATGCCAAAACAAGCACGTGATGTTAGAAATATTGGCCATTTTGGTACTGGTGACTTTGAGCTGTCATTAAAGCATTTAACAGATTTCGAAGAAACAAAACATCTGATTAATGAAGCATATAAAAACATTGGCGGATAAAAATAGCGATACGCCAACAGCAAATACACATCAGCTGAGCGCAAGATGCATCAGAGAAGCGCAGCCAATACATATTTAAGGAACGCCAACGCTCGACGGATAATAAATGAAAAACAAAAAAATTGAAATAAAGAAAACGAATGTTTGAACAGACTTTTAAGAATATAGACGATGTATTGTGGAAGGATGCCGGATGTGGTAGTGAATTGGATTATGTAGAACAAACATCCTGGGTGTTATTCCTGAAATATTTGGACGACCTGGAACGAGACCGTGCCACCTCTGCCGAACTTACAGGAAAAAGCTACACGCCTATTATTGCCCCGGAATATCAATGGAGCGTTTGGGCAGCTCCCAAATTAGCCAATGGAAAAATTGATCACAATGCCTTAACCGGTGATGATTTGTTGGAATTTGTAAATGGCAAACTCTTTCCTTATTTACAAAAATTCAGGCTATCAGCCGAAAATGCCGACACCGTTGAATACAAGATAGGCGAGATTTTTAGCGAATTGAAAAACCG
>JBNJFT010000267.1:0-3147 GCA_051747065.1 Bacteroidota bacterium
ACTGCTGCTATTCCCCCCGCCGACTGCTTTCTGCCGACTGCCTGCCACTGCCGCTGCAGCTCATTTCACTTCGCTCCTTCGCAACTTCTCACCTTCTCAGTGCTCATTTTCTCATCGCTCAGTCGCGACGTCAAGCCAGTATTATATCCTTTTTGTTTTTATCCGTGTTTTATGGAACGCGGATGACGCTGATTAGGCTGATGACCGCGCCTGCCTGCCGGCAGGCAGGGATTTTTTTATTTAATTTTAAAATCTGTCCAGCTTAGACCAGACTGTCTCTTGATAGAACGAAATGTACCTATTGGAATTTCTTTTTTAGGATGGGGGACAATCACAACCTTTCCCTGGTTTTTGTATTTTCTGTGGCTTCCTCTTTGTGAAACATAGTGGAAACCATTTTTTTCAAGATACTTTATAATTTCAGTCGAAGAAGGTAGTTTCCCCATCAGATATTAATTGTATTTTCACCTAACATTGCTTCGTTAATTGGGAGAAAGTCATTTTGAGTGTCCGCTCCTTCAAAGTATAAACTGAGGGCTTCCATTAAACCTTCTTTTGCTTCTTCAATAGTTTCTCCAAAACTTGACACATCTACGTTTAAGCATTGAGAAACATAATAATTCCCCTCTTTGTAAATTATGTATTTTATGTTTTTCATTTTAGGTAGTTTTTTCAGGTCATTTTATGAATTAATTCTTCCATTTTATTAAACGAGTTGATGGTTTAATTTGTTTCGTGCGATTAATGGAATGTGTTGGAACGCTGGTTTAATGGAACGCTGATGACACGGATTGGACGCCTGCCTGCCAGGCAGGGATTAACGCGGATTAATATTATCCGTGGTCAACCGTGTTCTATATTCAAGTAAATTTTTCGTTTGAACTTTAATTTTTCTATTGTTGTATTATTAACGGCAAAGTTTTAAGTAGAAATTTCTTCAGCTACTTCTGTCTGTATTTATCAAGGTGTTTCTGAAAATCCTGATACGTTTTTTCAATGCCTTCTTCGAGTTCTATTTTGTGTTGCCAGCCCAGGTTATTGATTTTGCTTACATCCATTAATTTTCTCGGTGTGCCGTCGGGTTTTTCTGTGTTGAAGGTTAGTTTCCCTTGGTAACCGGTTACTTCCATAATGGTTTCTGCCAATTCTTTTATGGTAATGTCTTTTCCGGTTCCAATGTTTACAAACTGCTTTTCGTTATAATTTTGCATCAGGAAATAACAAGCTTCAGCCATATCATCCACATGAAGGAATTCCCTCATGGGTTTTCCGCTGCCCCATATTTCCACCGAAGGTTTGTTTTGTTCTTTTGCTTCATGAAATTTTCGTATTAGCGCCGGCAATACGTGTGAATTTTGCAGGTCATAATTGTCGTTTGGGCCATACAGATTGGTCGGCATTGCTGAGATAAAATTACAGCCGTATTGGTCCATGTAGTTTTCACAAAGTTTGATGCCTGCTATTTTGGCAATTGCGTAAGGCTCGTTCGTTGGCTCCAGATAGCCGGAAAGCAGGTGATCCTCTTTCATGGGCTGAGGAGCATGTTTGGGATAAATGCAGGAGGAACCCAGGAACAACAGTTTTTTGACTTCATTTTTGCAGGCCTGGTGAATGACATTGCTTTCGATCATCAGGTTGTCGTAGATAAACTCGGCCCTGTATGTGTTATTTGCAAGAATACCCCCAACTTTTGCTGCTGCTAAAAATACGTAGTCTGGTTTTTCTTTCTCAAAAAATTTTGTCACCGCTTGCTGATCCCGCAAATCCAGTTCGGAAGAACGGCGGGTGATTATGTTGTTGTGTCCTTTCTCCAGCAGTTTCCTGTGAATGGCAGAGCCTACCATTCCATTGTGCCCGGCAATGTATATCTTATCTGTTTTCTTCATAATTTTTGGCAGCTTTTTCTTTTTTCGCGAGTTCAAGATCGGATTGAGTCATCTCTTCTATCAGTTCATTGATCGAGTAACGTGGTTCCCAGTTCAATACTTTTTTTGCTTTTGCGGGGTTCCCAATGAGCTGATCTACTTCCGTGGGCCTGTAATAATCGGGATCAACCTCTATTATTGTATCACCACTTTTAATATGATCTGTATTTATGTTTAGACGATTTAGTTTTTTAGTATCAATGGAATCAATAACCCCTTTTTCATTTTCGTTCTCTCCGGTGAATTTGATACCAACACCCAGGTTTTCAAATGTCATGTGTATGAATTCACGGATGGAATAGTTTTCGCCTGTGGCAATTACAAAATCATCCGGAGCATCAAGCTGAAGCATTTTCCACATGGCTTCCACATAATCTTTTGCATGTCCCCAGTCACGCTTGGCATTGAGGTTTCCCAGGAAAACTTTTTGGTCCAGCCCGGTAACGATGCGTGTAGCTGCACGGGTTATTTTACGGGTCACGAAGGTTTCTCCGCGGCGGGGCGATTCATGGTTAAAAAGAATTCCGTTAGCCGCGAAAATGTTATAAGCTTCCCGGTAGTTAACTATTGTCCAGTAAGCGAAGAGTTTAGCTACTCCGTAAGGCGATCTTGGGTGAAAAGGAGTTGTTTCTGTCTGCGGGATCTCCTGGACAAGTCCGTACAATTCGGAAGTGGATGCCTGGTAGATTTTTACCTTGTGTGTTAAACCGAGCAGCCTGACAGCTTCCAGCAGGCGCAGTGTTCCTATTCCATCGGCATTGGCAGAGTATTCCGGGAGGTCAAAACTTACCTTCACATGAGACATAGCACCCAGGTTGTAAATTTCATCCGGCTGTACTTCCTGAATGATACGAATGATGTTAGATGAGTCCGTCAAATCGCCATAGTGAAGGATAAATTTCAGTTGCTTCTCATGCGGATCCTGGTAAAGATGATCCACCCTTTCGGTATTGAAAAGCGAACTTTTCCTTTTAATTCCATGGACGATGTATCCTTTGCTTAAAAGAAATTCAGCAAGATATGACCCATCCTGCCCGGTTACTCCTGTGATAAGTGCTTTTTTCATTTGGATGTAGTTTATTTAATTTTATTTTTTTGTAGTTGAGCTGTTGAGCTGTTTAGCCGTTTAGAAGATGCTGGAAGTTATTATTCAAAAACGTTTACTGTTGCTATTTCGCCCTGCCGACTGCTTTCTGCGGACTGCCTGCTGCTGCCACTGCCA
>JBNJFT010000268.1:0-3144 GCA_051747065.1 Bacteroidota bacterium
CCGAATATGGTTGTTGCTGCCCCGATGGATGAGCTCGAATTGCGGAATCTCATGTACACATCACAACTGCCGAACCAGGGTCCGTTTGTTATTCGTTATCCGCGTGGCCGTGGTGTTACGGTTAACTGGAAGAAGAAGATGAGAAAAATCCCGGTGGGTAAAGGCAGAAAGTTAGCTGACGGCGACGATATTGCCATTTTAACTATCGGAACTACAGGCATATTTGCGAAAGAAGCGATTGAAAAGCTTAAAAATGAAAATGTTCATGCAGCACATTACGACATGCGTTTTGTCAAGCCTTTGGACCATAAGCTTTTGAATGAAATAGGCAAAAAATTCAATAAGGTTATTACAGTAGAGGATGGAACCATTATGGGCGGTTTTGGCAGTGCTGTCATGGAATATTTTAATGACAATAATTACACAACACTTGTAAAACGCGTGGGTGTTCCAGACAAATTTATTGAACACGGCAATCAGGAAGAGCTTCAGAAAGAATGTGGATTTGATACGGATGGTATAGTCCGGACTGTGCGTTCTATTGTGAAGCCAAAAGTGTTATCGAATGCCGGATAATGATATCCCGGATACCGGATAACAGAATTTTTTGGCCAGTCTTTTTTCAGCATAAATTGAATTTATATTTCTTCCTTTCTATTATGGTTAAGCACATTCAGATTGATGAATTTTTAACGATGCGGAATACCATTCCCGTTGTCGATGTTCGTTCACCGGCGGAGTTTTCTAAAGCTTGTGTTCCCGGAGCGTACAATGTTCCTTTGTTGAACGATGAAGAACGTGCTGCTGTCGGAACTACGTATAAAGAAAATGGGAGAACGGAGGCAATTAAACTAGGGCTCTCTGTTGTTGGCCCAAAGATGCTGGAGAAGACAGAAACTGCGGGGAAAATTGCCGAAGACAGCAAGAAGCTGATTTTGTATTGCTGGCGGGGAGGAATGCGCAGCGAAAATATGGCCTGGCTGTTTAGCAGAGTTGATATTGAATGTTATGTGTTGAAAGGCGGATATAAAACGTATAGGCATCTTGTTAAAAGTTACATGCGAAAACCGGAACAATTATGGGTTCTTGGAGGAATGACAGGAAGTGGTAAAACAGAATTGCTTCATATTCTTTCAGACATTGGAGAGCAGGTTGTTGACCTGGAAGGACTTGCTAATCATAAAGGTTCTGCTTTCGGAACGATCGGTGAAGATCCGCAGCCTGAAACAGAACATTTTGAAAATCTTTTATTTGAAGAACTTTTAAAGATGAAAATGAATGTGCCGATTTGGGTCGAAGATGAAAGTCGGGACATTGGAAGAGCACATATTCCTGAAGAGTTTTTCTTTAAGATGCGTTCCGGCCCGGTGTTTAAGGTTGAATTGGAAAAGCACCTGAGAATAAAACGGCTGGTTAGTCAATATACCCAAACCGACCCGCAACAACTTAAAGATGCCGTTCGTAAAATCGGTAAGCGCCTGGGCGGATTAAAAACCCAAAACGCTTTAGAAGCAATTGAAGAGAAAGATTATTATACTGCAGCAAATATAATTTTGACTTATTATGATAAAGCCTACACTTTCGGATTAAGCAAAAGGAATCCGGAAAATATATTCCCCTTGAAATTATCCGGAGATAATCCGCAGAAAAATGCCGCAATTCTTAAGGAATTTGCATATAGCGCTGTTAGTTGATGAGAAATACATAGAAGTTTTTTTGTGTTGGAGGGTTAAATTTTTTATATTTGAAAGAATGCCACCTTAAGCTAAACCATTAAATCTATATAATTATGAAAAAATTTTACCTTTCGATTGTTCTTATTTTTGCCTTTACAGCACATGTTTTTGCACAAGCAGTGCTTGAAACAGAAGATCATACTCTGAGGCCCGGTGATGAACATCCTTTTGTCATTGTTGAAAATGCGGAAGAAGGCCCGGCAGGAGCCAGTGAGGTATGGGATTTCTCAGATCTTGAGAAGGAAAGCGAATTTAAAAGTAAAATGCTTTCTTCAGGTTTTGTAGACAATTCCGAAAAGATTCCCGAAGCAAACGTTGTCCTTGAAGAAAACGGGACTCATTTCTTTTTTGAGGTTAGTAAAAGCGGTATGAAACAATATGGAACCATCACAAAGAACAATTCAGTTATTCAATATGATAAGCCTTTTGTAAAGATGGTTTATCCATTTGAATATGGAGATTCAAAAGAAGGGAAATATTCCGGCAAGTTGATTACCTCAAAGAATGAAAAAGAATTCAACGGAAAGTATAACATTCAGGTTGATGGCTATGGAAAACTGAAATTGCCCGGTGGCGTTGTGATTGACGATGTAGTAAGATTAAAAACGGAGAAAACAAAACAATATGAAGGTTCTTCAAATGAATCGACTATTGTAAGCTATAAATGGTATTGCAGCCAGGTACGTTATCCGTTGCTTACCATTATTAAATCGAAGCGGGAGGATAAGAGCCATTATTTGAAATCTGCCTATTATGCAGATGCCGGACTGATTGATCAGGATGAAGACAGAGATGAAAAGAAAGAGGCACAATCTGAAAATAGTAATTCAGAAGTGAAAATTTTCCCAAATCCATTTAGAAATAATTTTACAGTGGAATATCAACTGGGCAGTTCACAAGATGTGGAAATTAATGTTTTCAACAGTTCCGGACAGATGGTGAAAGATATTCGGTTAGATGATCAAAGAGCAGGAAGCTATTCAAAAGAAATTTCAACAAACGGAGAAAAATTTTCAGAAGGTATGTATTATATTAACATTAAGACTGAAGAAGGAGAGCACAAAGAGAGTTTAATGAAGGTAAAATAGTTCTTATTTAGATATTTTTCTAAAAGGGTTCCGATTTTTAGTCATGCTAAGATCGGAACCTTTTTTTTGAAGCGCATTCAGAAGCAAGCAACCTGTTGAACTATAATAAGTTATCGACAAAATTAAGCAAAGTGAAACCCCGAAAAATGCAAAAGTGATTAAAAAACGAGCCCGTATTTTCTCAGTTGCCTGCTGTTTACTTTTTCTCTTTTCTGTTCAACCGCTGACAGGCCTTGAAGGCGCTGTCAGGATTTTCTATTCGCTGCTACTGCGTCTGCGACTGCTTACTCATTTGCTAATTGATGCTCATTACAAGGTTT
>JBNJFT010000269.1:0-3128 GCA_051747065.1 Bacteroidota bacterium
CAGGTAACATCCGAAAGATTAATTCCTGTTTTAGATGAAATTTTTCATAAATATTTCTAGTGTTTAATAAATAACAGTAACAATATAGCATGTCACTTGTAAAAATAGATAAAGAAAAATGCAATTTAAGCTATTCCTGTGTAAGAGAATGCCCGGTTAACGCGATTGAAGTAAAGGTAAACAATGATTATGCAAGAGTTATTCCGGAAAGGTGTATAGGTTGTGGAAGTTGCATCAGGGTTTGTCCGGAGAACGCGATAAGTTTTCAGGATTCAAAGGAAGAGACAAAAGAACTACTGAATTCCGATAAAACAAAAGTAGCCATTGTTGCTCCCAGTATTTCCGGTGAATTTCACGACATTACAGACTACCGAAAGTTTGTTAAAATGATCAAACAACTTGGATTCAATCACGTGAATGAAGTTTCTTTCGGAGCAGACATCATCGCCTTAAAATACAAAGAACTATTCGAAAATTTCAAAGGCAAATATTACATAACTTCTAACTGTCCGGTTGTAGTGAACCATGTCAGGAAATTTCACCCCGAATCGGTAAATAATCTTGCACCGCTAGTTTCTCCAATGGTGGCTACTGCAAAAATTGTAAGAAAAAAATATGGTTCAGATGCAAAAGTCGTATATATCGGCCCTTGTATAGATTCGAAAGAGGAAGCTACGCTTTATAATGATGATGGAAAAATTGATTCAGTTCTGACTTTTGTTGAATTAAGAGACCTTTTCAAGGAATTTCACATACAGGAGAGCAAACTGGAATATTCCGATTTCGATCCACCTATTGGGTATAAGGGTTCATTATTCCCTATTAGCAATGGACTATTACAAGCTGCGGGAATTAGTGAAGACTTACTGGAAGGTAAAGTTATTACCACCGAAGGCAAATACAATATGCTGAATGGGACACAGCAATTTGAAGATGATATAGTGCAGATCAAAAGGCATTTTAACATGTTTTACTGCGAGGGCTGCTTAATGGGCCCGGGGACTTCAGAAGGAGGAAAAAAATTCATCCGCAGGTCGCTCGTGACCGATTATTCCAACAAAAGGCTAAAAAAATTTGACTTTGATGAATGGAAAAAGAATATCGACGAATATTGGGAATTAGATTATTCCAGATCTTTCCAAACTGATGATCAGCGAATAGAAAAACCTTCCGAAGATAAAATCCAGGAAGTAATGAAAGCAATCGGAAAAGAAAACTCGGATGCTTCATCTGGCTGCATGGCCTGTGGATACTCATCCTGTCGCGATTTTGCAATAGCTGTATCAAAAGGATTGGCAAAAACAGAGATGTGCCTGAGTTACACGTTAAGGAACCGGCACGAATACATTAAAGCGCTACGTACAACTAACGAAAAGCTGGCTCAAACACAAAAAGCCTTAAAAGAATCAGAGCAAAAAGCGCGTAAAGAAAAACAAACAGCGAAAGAGGCATCAGAAACCACCAATGCCATGCTTCAGAAACTTCCTTCGGCTGTTGTAATTATTGATAAAAACTTAAAAATTATTCAATCCAATAAAACATTCATTGACTACTTAGGTGATGAGGCTCATTCTATCAATGAAGTTATTCCGGGGTTGGTTGGCGCTGACCTAAAAACGCTGCTTCCTCACAATATCTACAACCTCTTTTCACACGTGTTGAACAATCAGCAAAACATCGTCAACAGAGACATCCATTTGGGTGAAAAGCTATTGAATTTATCCATTTTCACTATTCGGAAGGGAAACATCGTCGGAGCCGTTTTCAGAGACATGTATTCACCTGAGATAAGAAAAGAGCAGGTAATTAAACGTGTAACAGAAGTGATAGATAAAAACCTTGAAATGGTACAAAAAATCGGCTACTTGCTGGGAGAAGGAGCCTCCGAAACAGAACAAATGCTCAACTCAATTATAGAATTCTACAAATCAGAGGAGAAACCGAATAAAGATGAATAAAGATTTCCATATAGAAGTTGACGTTCAGCAAAAGAATCATGAAGGCGAACGCATCTGTGGCGATGTCTTTCTATCAGATAAATTCAAGGAAGAAGAACGCTTAATTATTGTATTGTCTGATGGCGTGGGGCATGGTGTCAAAGCAAACGTTCTTGCCACGTTGACAGCCACTATGGCTATGAATTTCACTAAAGAACACAAGGACGTACAAAAAATTGCGGAAATCATAATGAACACCCTGCCTGTTGATAATAAACGCAAGATCAGTTACGCTACCTTCACTATAATAGATATTGAGCAAGATGGCCTCACTACAATTCTGGAATACGACAACCCTGAAACGATAGTTCTGCGTAATGGTCAAATTTTCCAGCCGGAATGGAAAAGCATCGTCCTTGAAAGCGAAGAAAATAAGGGGAAAGAACTGAGAAGTTGCTCTTTCAAAGCGCAAAAAGAAGACCGTATCGTGTTTTGCTCGGATGGCATTGTTCAATCTGGATTAGGAAGCGAAAAATATCCTTTCGGATGGGGGCAGGAAAACTACATCGAATTCGTCAGAAGGTTGGTGAAAAACAACCCTGAAATTTCAGCCGACCGGCTTTCATTAAAAGTAGTGAACATGGCCTACCAAAATGACCAATATCACGCCAAGGATGACACAAGCTGCGGAGCTGTCTATTTCAGAGAACCCAGGAGACTATTAATTTGCACCGGCCCTCCATACTACCAGGAAAAAGATAAAGAACTGGCCGAAACAGTTAAAAATTACAAGGGAAAAAAAATCATATCAGGCGCGACTACGGCGGATATTATTGCAAGAGAGCTTGAAGTGGAAATTGAAGATAGCTTTGAGTTTGAAGACCCCGACCTTCCGCCGATTTCCTATATGACTGGAGTAGACTTAGTCACAGAAGGAATACTTACATTAAGCAAAGTAGCTGACATATTAAAAAATTATACAAATAATTATGTCCTGAAAAAAGGCCCGGCAGACCAGATTGTAAAATTACTTAAAGATAGCGATGAAATTCATTTTATCATAGGAACAAAAATTAATGAAGCACATCAGGACCCAAACTTACCGGTAGATTTGGAAATCAGAAGAACCGTAGTAAAAAGAATAGCCGATACCTTAGAAAATAAATTTCTTAAAGAAGTAACGCTCAAATA
>JBNJFT010000270.1:0-3126 GCA_051747065.1 Bacteroidota bacterium
AACTTTACTTTAAGCAGTGATTCGCTTCAAACTATCAGCCAGAACAAACCGGATAAAATGCCAATTCATATACATTGTGGTGAAGGAAAAGAAGATTTTGATTTCTGTTTGGGTGAAGGGTTTGATGGCCCGATAGACAGGCTGAATCAATTTAATTTGTTGTCGAATTCTTCTCTACTGATACATTGTGTTCATATTTCCGATACGGATGCAAAGCTCATTAATGAATGCAATCCGGTGGTAGTTTCCAATCCGGAGTCGAATGCCAATAATAATGTGGGAATGATGGATACCGAAAAGATTAATGATTACATTATTGGTACAGATGGAATGTCTGGCAATATTATCGGCAGCTACCGTTCACACTTTTTGAGAAGAAACGGTGGGGTTGAAAATCCGCAGGATAAACTATTTCGGCGTTCTGAAGAAGCAATTAATTCCGTTTTTCCAAACAGCGGAGGCCTTCAAACAGGCCGTTCTGCCGATTTGGCTGTATTGGATTATGTGCCTGAAACTCCTATAAATATTGACAACCTTTTCTTCCACCTTATACTGGGTTTTGGAGCACAGAAAACCCACATGACCATTTCAGGCGGAGAGATAATTTATAAAGATGGAAAGATACAAACTGTGGACGAAGACGAAATAAAGAAAGAACTAAAGAAAGCAGCAAAAAAATTACAGGGGAGGTTTTATGAATAGTGAATTTTCGTTGATCCCATGGAGGGATATTTTTGAACTTACTATGAAAGGTGTAGAAGAAAAGAAAGTGTTTGATATACCTGATAACCTTTTTTACAAACCCGGCAAAGATAATCCGTTGAGAACCCGGATGTTTGGTCAGCCACTCGAAAACCCGGTGGGCATATCAGCTGGCCCGCATTCTCAGATGGCGCAGAATATCGTTAGTGCATGGTTATGTGGCGCTCGTTACATTGAATTGAAAACCGTCCAGACAGATGACGAACTTGATATTCCCCGCCCATGCATTGATATGCCCTTTGAAGGATATAACTGCGAATTTTCCCAGGAATTGAAAATTCAGCAATCTTATGATGAATACCTTAATGCATGGATACTGATTCATATTCTGAAAGATAAATTCCAATGGACTGATGATATCGGGACAATCTTCAATATGAGTCTTGGTTATGACCTGGAAGGAATTAAGAAAGACAATGTGCAGTGGTTTTTGAATAAAATGAATGACTGCAGCAAGGAAAAAAACGAAAAGATTGAAGCTATTGCAGACTTATATCCGCGAGCTAAGGAACTTGATATTCCCGATTGTATCTCGGATAATGTTACACTTTCCACAATGCACGGCTGCCCTCCTGGTGAAATTCGACAGATTGGAGAATTTCTGCTTGAGGAAAAAGGCTTGCATACTTTTATAAAATTCAATCCTACCTTGCTGGGGCCGGAGAAAATACGCCATATTCTCGAAAAATACGGCTATTCTACAGTCGTCCCTGATGAAGCTTTTGAACACGATATTGATTATAATGAAGCCGTGAAAGTGATCACTTCATTGATGCAAACTGCAGATAATGAAGGGCTTAATTTCGGGCTTAAGCTTACAAATACGCTGGAATCTCTCAATCACAAAGATGTTTTTGAGGGAGATGCCATGTTTATGAGCGGCAAAGCGCTGCATCCAATAAGCATTAATGTTTCCCGCAGACTGAAAAATGAAGATGCATTAAAAGAGGTTCCCGTTTCATTTTCTGGAGGTGTTGATAACTTCAACATCGCTGAAACTATTTCCTGTGGGTTGAATCCTGTTACGGTAAGCACTGATCTTCTGCGCCCAGGTGGTTATGGAAAGCTGAGCCAGTATATTGAAGTCTTGCAGCAGGAATGTACTGCTATCGAAGCCAAAAGCCTTGAAGAATATAGCAAACTAAAAGCTGGCGAGGAAGATGTTCATGAAGCTGCCCGAAAGAATCTCAACCGCTATGCAGATTTTGTTCTCGAAAACCCCGATTATAATGCTCAATCACCCAGCATCCACTTGGAGCGGCCTTTAAATCATTTTGATTGTATTCAGCCGCCGTGTGAGAGCACATGCCCATCACGGCAGAATGTGCCCGGATATCTTTATTATGCTGGCCGGGGAGAGTACAACAAAGCTTTTGAAGTGATTATGCACGATAATCCTTTTCCTTCGGTTTCCGGAATGATATGCGACCATGAATGCCAGACACGATGCACAAGGGTGTTGTATGATGATCCGCTTCTTATAAGGGAAATCAAACGATTTATTGCAGAAAACACTGATCCTGCTGAAACTGTCAGAACTTCAGATGGAAGCCAGGGGAAAGTATCTATAATTGGTGCCGGCCCATCCGGACTTAGCTGTGCTTATTATTTAGCCCTTGCCGGTTTTGATGTAGAAGTGTTTGAATCTAAAGAACAGGCAGGAGGCATGGTGGCTGAAACAATTCCTTCTTTCCGGCTGTCTGATGAAGCTCTTGCAAAGGATGTCCAGCGAATTAAGCAAATGGGAGTAACCATTCATTATGACACCAAAGTCACCAGAGATAAATTTAAGGAACTGAAAGAAAAATCCGATTTTATTTATATTGCTGTAGGAGCTCAAAAAAGCAAGAGTTTGAAAACAGACGGAGTGGAGAACGTTTCAGAAGGCTTGGTTTCGCCTCTCGAATTACTTTCGGATATTAAGTTTAATCGGAAAACGAACATAGGGAAAAATATTGTCGTCCTTGGAGGCGGAAATGTAGCGCTTGATGTAGCTCGTACTGCAAAGCGCCTGGTAGGGCCGGAAGGAAGCGTTTCGCTTGCCTACCGCAGAACCAGGGCCGAAATGCCGGCCGATGAGGAGGAACTGGAAGAGGCTTTGGAGGAAGGAATAGATTGGCATGAACTTGCCAATCCTTTGGAAGTGTTAGCTGACCAGGGGCAAATAAAGGGGATGAAGTTTCAGAAGATGAAAATTGAAGGAAAAGATGATAGTGGCCGCCCCAAACCTGTTCCTGATGATAATAAACAAATCACTTTTGATTGCGATACAATTATTCCTGCTTTTGGCCAGGACGTTGAGCCAGAGTTTAGGGAATTGATTGATAAACAGGGAGATTCAACTGATTTTTCCGGCCGTGTTTT
>JBNJFT010000271.1:0-3122 GCA_051747065.1 Bacteroidota bacterium
ACCAAAGAAGACAAGCTTCAGATCATAAAAGAAGCTTCTGAACAAGGTGTTAAAGTCACCTTAGAAAAGCATGGGATTTATCCGGCCACCTATTACAGTTGGAAGAAAAAGTTCGAAACTATGGGTGAAGCTGGGTTTCGCCATGGAATGACACCAGCCCAATTAAAGGAAATCAAACGCCTGGAAAAAGAAAACGACACCCTGAAAAAGCTACTGGCTGAGAAAGAACTTGAAGGACGGCTCAAAGATGACATGCTAAAAAAAAAATATGCCTGGGCGAGAAAAAAGAAATAGTTTGTAAGTATATTGGGCATGGCCTTTCAAGAGATACTGCACTTTCAATCTCTGGGATAACCAAGCATCAATATTATCACAAATCTAAAGGCAAACGTCCAGGCAGAACACCTACCAGCACAACAGAAAAGCTGGAGGATGGCCGCAAAGTCGTGAAAAATAACGCTGATGTCGTGAAAGAAATCACGGACATCCAATCTGACCCGGATACGGATTATGGGTATAGAAAGGTGGCAACAGCCCTGATGTTGTTGGGATATTTGATTAATCATAAGAAGGTGTATCGACTAATGAAGCAAGCACAGTTGTTAAAACCAAAACATAAACGGCAAGCTAAAACATATGCAAAATACCGGATTGTGACACCAACCGGGCCATTGGAGGTGATCGAAATGGATATTAAATACATTTGGATAACCCAGGCGCGCAGGTATGCTTTTGTTTTGACGATTATAGACACTTTTACTCGTGCTGTTTTGCACTGGAGGTCTGGGTTTTCAATGAAATCAAGTGATGTAAAAAAAGCCTGGCAGCAAGTAATTGTCGAGCATTTGCAGCCTGCTGATATGTTAAACAAAGGCATACATATTGAAATTCGCAATGATAATGGGCCTCAATTTGGCTCAAAAGTAATCCAGTCATTCTTTAAAGAAAACTACCTTAATCAGGTCTTTACTCATCCCTACACCCCACAGGAAAATGGACATGTGGAAAGCTTTCATAGTATTTTATCCAGGGCTTTGGGAAACGATAATTTTTGGAGTCTGGAACTGTTAAATCAGAGACTTACAATCTTTTATGAGAAGTACAATAATGTACGTTTACACGGGGCAATTGCAAACCTTCCGCCACGCTTATTTTGGGAAATGTGGGAAAAGAATCTTATCATTCGTAAAGAATTCAAAAATCGAAAAGTAAAATTTTATTCCAAAATCCCATACCACCAACTATCGGGGAATGAGAACCTGAGGGAAGTCCCTTGCTTAAATCTGACGGCTCTCGATGAGCCGGAGGATTTACTTTTAAAAGTGAATGGGCCCGATTCACTAAAACAACCATCGGTAAAAAGGTCACCTAGGTCGTCCCTTGCTGATGCAATAGTATAAAAAAAATGAGTATATTTGAATCTTTAATGAAAATTGTCCGATTTATAAGGGGCTAAACCATTGAAGATTACTGTTTTCAGTAGAAAATCCATCATTATATTTAATATTATGATTTTTGAATAATTCTTCAAGTAAAAGGTCATGATTTAAAGTAAAAACATCTATTTTGTCATAATTTTGAACATATTCAATAAATGGATTATATGAGAAACTAAATTTATTAAATGGTTTTCTCCAATGTAAAAGGTCTCCTATCAAATAATTTATAAGATTATAGATTCGTTTTTTATTAGGATTCTCAAAAGGATATGTGTAAGATTTATAATTTGGGTTGTTTCTCTTAATTATTTCAGGGAGTGTTCAAAAAACTGTGTCATTGCACCTTTTGGTGACACTTTTGCAGGGAACAGCCCGGAGCCCGTAGGGCGGAGGGCTGTTCCCTGCAAAGATAAGGATATTTATAAGAGATATTTTTCATAGCGTTCTCCAAATTGGTCTATCAATTCTCTTTGAATTTTTACCCAATGAAATGCCTTCCTCTGCCAGCTTTTCTTATTAGTCATCAGATTTAGGTAGAGCTGCTTAATCAAGGCATTTTCGCTCACCCAGGCTCCTTTAGATTTAGTAACCTTACGCATGATCCTGTGCAGGGCTTCTACCGGATTGGTCGTATAGATCATTCGTCTGATGTGAGGATTATAATCCATAAAAGCCATAAGTTCTTCCCAGTTTTGCTCCCATTTTGGACGGATTTCTTTATACTTTTTATCCCATTTCTGCCCAAAGCTTTCAAGCGCAATGGCTGCCTGATCACGGTTTGCTGAAGTATAGATTTTACGTAAATCAGCACATACTGCTTTGACATCTTTGGAACTCACATATCTGGTGGAAGTTCGCACCATATGCACAATACAGCGTTGTAGGATACTGGAAGGAAAAACTTCTTCTATAACTTCTTTAAAACCATTTAATCCATCTACGCAAAAGAATAAAACATCTTCCACACCCCGGCGTTTGATGTCCTCCAGAATCAGCCCCCAGTATCTGGAGCCTTCCGATTCAGATAAGTACATCCCCAGAAGGTCGCGTTCGCCATGGACTGTAACACCATACGCATTATAGACCGCCTTTGTTTTTACCTTGCCTTCCTCCCTGATCTTGTAGTGGATGGCATCCAGGTATATGATACTATAACAGGGATCAAGCGGTCGTTGCTGCCATGTGGTAATTTCTTCCAATACGCGGTCTGTTATCCGACTTATTGTGCCTGCGCTTACCTCTACACCATAGAGCTCTCTGAGCTGGCTGCGGACATCTTCAACTGAGTTCCCCCTGGCATAAAGGCTGATAATCACCTCGTCCATGCCTGTACTTAGCTCTCTGTCCCATTTACCGATCAACATGGGCTTGTGCGTGCCTGAACGGTCTCTGGGAGTATGCACCTGCATTGGACCTACACGGCTTCTAAGCTGTTTAGTGTTGTGTCCGTTGCGACGATTGGACTCTCCTAAGTCTTTTTCCTGTTCCAAGTGGGCATCCATCTCGCCTTCTAAGGCCGCATCTATCATAGCTTGCAACAGATCGGTAAAAATGCCATCCTGGCCTACAACTGAGTCTCCGTTATACATTCTTTTTAATACTTCTGCCCGGCGTTCAGGATCTGGTATTAAATCCTCCATCCGGGGCTTTTTGCTTTTTCTTGTCTTTTTCATACGTCAAAGT
>JBNJFT010000272.1:0-3114 GCA_051747065.1 Bacteroidota bacterium
CCGGTCATGAACACTAAAACCACTCTGATTCTAACACTTTCTATCTTTTTTATCTCTTTTAAAGCCCAGGCACAAATAGAGGATGAAATCAAATCGTTTGTTGACAGTACAGAAATTATTGTCGAGCAAGGGCGGAAAATGATAGCCCATAAAATTAATGAAAAACAATATGATAAGGTCCTTGAGATCTATGATTACCTTAACGAAAAGGCTATTGAAAGTGATTGCTATCCCTTTACTTATGTAGAAAATATTTATTTGCTGACTGTAACAGCGCACTGGAACAGGTGGCTAGAAATGGCCGAAAATTATGAAGAGTATAATAAACCTCTTTGCTCTCAGGTTAATAACAAAATAATCAGTTATTTATTTGATGATTTGCAAGAAAACGACTCTCTTCTCAGGGAAGAAATAGAAAACAGTAGTTTGAAAAGAGAGGATAAAGATATTATTTTACTTTTTCTCTTCATTTCAGAAAATGGCTCCGATAACACGGATTACGCAAAAAAGTTAAAGAAGTTCAGAAAAAGCTATCCAAAAACACGTTATCAAACCTTTTTAGAAAAATTTATGCCGGGTAAGCCAATAAAAGCATCGTTGGGGTTTTCTTTAGGCGCTGCACAAGTTTCATTAACCTCTCATTTGGCTGAGAATTTTGAGCCTAAGACCTTGGTAAATTTTGCTATGGATATCAATGTTAATCGATTTCATTCTTCCCTGACTTTTAATGTTGGGTCGTTAGCATTACAGAGCCCATTTAGTGCAGAACTCGAAGGGGTTCAATATGATTTTGAAATGAATGAAGACTTTTATTTTCTGAATGCCGGAGTGGATGTAGGATTTTTCATTGTTAAATCAAAACACATCAATATTGCTCCGTATATGCATTTAGGTTCAACCGTGCTGGAAAGCAAATTATTTAACGATAATAATAAGGATGAACTTGAGCTTATAAATAAGTTTACTTATGGTGCTGGTTTATTTACAGAAGTGAAACTTATCAAATTCAGTCATTCCAATTATAATTACTATACCCAAAGTACAGTAGAATCAGAAAGCTTTATTGGCCTTAAACTTGAAGCAGGGTATAATAAAGTTAATGGTGCAGAGTATAATGCCTATGAAGGTAATTATGCTTACGCAAGGGTTTCTTTGGTATATGGGGTAAGTTATCTTTAAGAATATCAGTTCATAATTTGAGTGCTGGTTATTTCCTTTTAGTGTAAACATGGAAATCACATTTAAAACAGGTATCCGCCAGGATTAAGGTATCGTTTTGCAGGTGGTATGTTTGAGCAAATTCATCATTTCCGTATACTATCAACGAATCGGACAGTGAAAATTCCTTTGAAAACGCCACCGAATCATCGTAATAGCGGGTGAACGAACGTCCATCAATTTCCACAACCTCTGTAAAATCGCGATCCTCTTTGTAGATGCATCCGGAAAAGTTTTGTGTATTGCAGAATTTGTAAAAATCCCATGTGCCTTCAACCGGAGCCTTGGTGTTCTCCTTCTCACATGAGGGCATCACAAAAAACGCTGCTAAAATAATTCCGCTAATAATAATTGTTCTAATTGATTTCATAGGTATTGCTTTTATTTTAAAGAGATCTTAGGATGGCTTTTCGTTGCGTAGTGGTTTTCTGGGAGACCCGTTATCAATCATTCATTGTTTAGTTCAAAATTTGCTAGACTATTAGAAATCAAGATGTATTGTCTCTTATATTTCAACCAGCATTGTTTTTTCTTATTTCTATTAACCGTTTCTTTACTTGATAAATTGTTCGTGGATATTTATCTGGATTAATGAGGTAACCCTCTTCAAAATCGAAACTAAAAAATAGCTTTTTGCCAAACTTGTATTTCTGCTTGAGGATTATTTTTGTTTCTATTGTTATACCCCTCTTGCTAAACATGACTGTTCCCATACCTGTTATAATTTTTTCAATTTGCTGTAATGGGATAACTATTTTTCCAGTTCTATAAATTACTATTAATGAATCATTCTTTAATATGACACTTTCAATATTATGTTTTTTGAATGAATAATATCCTAGAATTAAGAAGAATACTAATATGCCAACATAAAAATAAATTAATTCTATGTTGTTTGTTTTGAGGTAAAAACCAAGAAAGAGGATAGTTGAAACAATGACGAGATTTCGAAAAACATAGAATGATTGTTTCTTATTTGTATTTGGCAACTTTTGATCCATTTCTAAAAGTTAACATTTTCTTCCAAGTGAATTATTTGTTTCTTTTGTTAAATATTCTGATAATCATTATTCCAGTACTTACGAAAAAAACAATTGGCTTTTGCTCTATATTTATCACTAGAGGACTCCATATAATAACTGTATAAAAGCCATCTTATTTCTAACACCATTTAGGTTAGGGAAAAAATAAGCATGTTTTTGTGCCTAACCAACCAACGTTTATATTTTGTATCTGCCAAGAGTTTTTCCGTGTTCATCAATCCATTATTCGTACGCAACGAATTTAAAAAAATAAGTTAGTTGTATCCTGCAGATTTCAAAACAAAACAACAAGTCTTTCCTATTCACTAAATGAGGCCTGATTTTCTGATCGTAATCGTTAAATCAGGCCTAAAAAACGGAATATAATCAGAAAATTAGGCCTGAATTTTGAAAAAACTTATGGAGAAGCTTTAAGCTGCCACATTAATAATCTGATTCTCATCCTATGAGAATAGCACCCTCCTTCAGGTGGGTGAAAAAACAGTATCCTATTGACCTCACATAGCGTGCTTCAGCGTGCTTTCAATCAGTTATAAAAGCAAAAGGACGCTAAAGCGCCCTCAAAAAAACCTGGTTTCATTCGACATCCCCGTAAACGAGGGTGTTATACTCATTAAAACTGGTCCTCCTTCGTAGGTAACCCTGACAGGGTTCGAAATCCTGTCAGGGTTAGATGTCTCTAAACCACCACATTAATAATCCGCTTAGGCACTACAATGATTTTCTTGGGTGTTTTGCCTTGCAGGTATTTCTCTGATTTGGGTTCGTTTAGGACGGCTTTTTCGGCTTCTTCTTTTGGCATGTCGATGGGCAGCTCCAGCTTGAAGCGCATCTTGCCGTTGAAAGACACCGG
>JBNJFT010000273.1:0-3108 GCA_051747065.1 Bacteroidota bacterium
AGGTCTTCCAGGTGATCGGTGTTGCAATGATCATAAAAATTAACTCGGGATATACTCCCGGGAATTCCGTCAGTGATGCTGGGATGTGCCATGGAATCGGCAAAAATTGCGGAATACCGGTTTTTCAGGGCGCGCAGCAGCAACATGTTTCCCATGTATCCGGTGGCAAATGTAATGGCCTCCCCGCTGTTTTTAAATTCAGCCAAAAGTTTTTCTAACTTCAGGTGCAGCCCTGAAGTACCTGTAGTTTGCCGCGATGCCGAAAAATTGGTTCCGTATGCTCTTAAAGCCCGGACCGCTTCTTCTGTCAAATTCGGGTGATTTGCTAAACCCAGATAATTATTCCCAGCAAAATAAGAATATCGTCTGTTTTTCAGGGTAATATAATTTCCAATGCTACTTTCTAATGTGATCATATAAATCAGGTTAATTGAGTTTAGTTCCTCTATTCAGGTTAGTACCTCAAATGCTTGTCTTGTCAATCAATAACATAAAATGTAAAATTAAGAAATAGTTAGAAACTGTAACTATTTTGAAATTATTTTATTTATTTTGTATCGATTTTCATTAAAAATTAACGATATGTAAGTTTTTCATGCGAAGGTTTCATTTCAAAAATAATACTTTAAAGTTTAATTTATGACGAAAAGACCGTGGTTGATTTTCGCCCTCACTACGACTCTGTTTTGGGGGGTTTGGGGTGCTCTGATTGAAATCCCCGAAAAAGCCGGTTTCCCGGCCACGCTTGGTTATATTGTATGGTCGCTGACTATGATTCCCTGCGCCCTGGTGGGACTGGGCATTATAAAATGGAAATTGGAATACGATAAAAAATCCGTTTTTTATGGTTTAATTATCGGATTGCTAGGCGCCGGGGGACAGCTCATTCTCTTTCATGCCCTGGTTAAAGGACCGGCATACCTGGTTTTTCCAATCATTTCCCTGTCTCCAACGGTCACAGTTATTTTATCACTGATATTTTTGAAGGAAACCACAACGAGAAAACACTGGGTTGGAATCATCATTGCGTTGGTTGCCATTGTGTTGATGTCTTACCAGGAACCACAGAACGGTGAGGTTAGCGGCTACCTGTGGTTTACCCTGGCCTTTTTTGTTTTCCTGGCCTGGGGAATTCAGGCTTTTTTTATGAAAATTGCCAATAACCGGATGAAGGCCGAAAGTATCTTTTTCTATATGATGGTTTCTGCTTTGATTTTGATTCCTTTTGCATTTTTAATGACTGATATGTCACTGGATATTAACTGGGGTTTTAAAGGTCCTTACCTAGCAGCTATGATCCAGGTGTTAAATGCCATTGGGGCGTTGATGCTGGTTTATGCCATCAGGTTTGGGAAAGTGATTATTGTTGCGCCTTTAACAAATGCAGTTGCCCCAATTATTACAATTGTTTTGTCATTAATCATTTATGCAGTTATCCCGAATCCCGTAATTATTACCGGGATGATTTTTGCCATGATCGCTGCTTTTTTGATTGCCGAGTAACACGTTATTCGGATGTAATATTTGTACAAAATATCCCGGATCCGGGGTTTTGATAAAAATATTTACGGGATTTATATGTTATGAAAGTATTTATAATATTTCCTGTAGTAAATATTTTTAGGAAATATTACGAAACTTTTTAATTTATGTTTGGAAAGAAAATGAAATATTATATTTTTGTATTGAAATAAAACATGTATCAATGGAGTACTTAAATACAGAACTGGAAGATTTGGTGGAAAAGGGCGCTTTAAATACAGCCAGGGAGATTGCAAATCAGCCGAACGCGTGGGAGAAAACTTACAAAAGGTTTCTTGAAGAAAAGGAACATATTTTACAGTTTGTACAAAAAGTATGGAAGAATGATTTTCCTTATATTGTATTAACCGGAGCTGGTACATCTGCATTTATTGGAGAAGCACTCGCCGGCTCATTTCAAAAAAAATGGCACGGAGTGAGCAGGGCCGTCAGCACAACTGATATTATCACTCACCCAGAAAATTATTTTGTAAAATCCCGGCCTACATTATTAATATCATTTGCTCGTTCGGGCGATAGCCCGGAAAGTTTATATACTGTTATGCTTGGCAGGAAGTATTGCGATGAGCTGTACGAACTGAACATTACATGCAACGAGCATGGGGAGCTGGCAAAAAGAAGCGCCGAAAAGAATTCTTATGTGTTTTTGCTGCCGGAAGAAACAAATGATCAGTCGCTGGCCATGACAAGTTCTTTTTCATCGATGTTACTTGCCGGGCTGCTCATCCTTAACATTAGCGAAATGGAGCAGATAAAACCCATTATTCCAAGGGTTTGCGAACTGGGGAACTATATTTTAGAAAAATACCTGCCCAGCTTGAAAAAATTGGCTGAAACGGATTTTGAACGAATGATATTTTTGGGATCCGGGCCGCTTTTTGGAATTGCCCACGAATCGCACCTGAAGGTTCAGGAACTTTCAAATGGAAAAATTATCTGTAAGTTTGATTCTTTCCTGGGGTTCAGACATGGCCCCAAAGCTGTTGTAAATGATGCAACAGTAGTTGTTTACCTGTTGTCTAATAATGCATATGCGCAACTATATGAACTGGATTTGGTACGTTCTGTAAATAACACTGCTGCCGGCGAAAGCTCGGTGGCAATTGGAAATGGTTACGATGAAAATGAATTTCAGTTTGACCTTGCCATTCGGTTTCCGGAGGGAATGGAGGACATCCCGGAAGAATTTTTGTCTGTATTTTACATTCTTCCGGCGCAGGTAATCGGATTCTACAAATCGTTGAGTTTAGGGTTGTCTCCTGATTCCCCGTCAGAAAACGGCGCAATTTCAAGAGTAGTGCAAGGGGTAAAAATTTATCATCCTGTTGAAAAAAAACTATGAAAAACGCAAGGAATTTATTTCTTGATTTAATGGCAGAAAACCGGCAGGGGACTGCAAAAGGAATGTATTCGGTATGCTCTGCCAATTCAGATGTACTTGAGGCATGTTTTCAGCAGGCGAAGGAGGATAATACCATGCTTTTGATTGAGTCCACTTCAAACCAGGTGGATCAGTTTGGCGGTTATACCGGGATGAAACCGGCAGATTTTGTTCGGTATGTAAAT
>JBNJFT010000274.1:0-3106 GCA_051747065.1 Bacteroidota bacterium
AGTATTTTTGCGTGGTAAATCTTTTCTTTATTACTCATGAATCATTATTTTTATCAACACGTTCCGGACCTGTGCCTATAAAGTCATGTATGATTTTTCCGTCTTCACAATGCATTTTTAATTCTTTTTCTATAAAATTTCTTGCTTCTTCTTTATTAGAAAGCGGATATAATACATGAACATTCGGGCCTGCATCCAGGGTGAATGTTATTTTTGTATTGTTTTTCTTTCTGTAGTTTCTTATTTTTTCAATAATTGAAACAGTTTGGTCGTTTAACAGGATGTATCCGGGTTTTGATGACAACATCAAACCATGCAGTGTTAATGCCTCATTTTCTATTATTTCTGCAAAGGATTCAAAATTGCCTTCTCTTAAAGCTTTCCGTAGTTGATCCAGATTTTCAACAGACTGTTTTATCCTGGCCTCTTTAAAAGGATGGTTTTTCATCAGGGAATGCCCTTTTGAACTGCTCACCGGCTTTTCTGCTGATGAGGTTATTAAAATGGAGTCATGTATAAAATTTAATTCATGGTGAATTTTCACACTGGATGGATAAGCAAATTCATCTGCTCCAAACGCATGCCTGCCCCATTCAACAAAATTCCCATAAACTGAACGGGAGGCGCTTCCCGAACCGAGCCTGGCCATAAAGGAGGCTTTTTGAAAAAAACGCTCTGAGCTAAATTCCTCTTTTCTCACCATTGTTTCAATGCTGCAAATGCATAGAGCTAAAGAACTCATTGCTGAAGCAGAAGAGGCAAGCCCGGCAGAGTGGGGAAAAGTATTCCGGCTGATGATGTATAGGTCCATATATTTGAGAAATGGAAAGTAAGGTTCTATACGGCGAATGTACTTTTTCACTCTTTTGACAAAAGGATGTTCTGCTTCTCCGTTAAAATGAAAAGAAACTGTTCCGTTTTCTCCTTCTGCTTTTCGGAAATGAATCTCAGTCCGTGTGTTGGAATTGCTAAGAGTCATACTCAGGGAAGGTGTCAGTGGCAGTTGATTTCCTTTTTTCCCCCAATATTTGATTAAAGCAATATTGGATGGAGATTCCCATGCTACAACTTTTGGAGTTTCGGAAACTTCATCCTTTTCCATTAATATCGCTTCATCCCTGTATTTTTTATTTAACATTTTGTTGATTTTTTATTAGTTCGTCCCATGAAAATAAAACATTCATATTGTGACGGTTAAAATATTCTGTTAGTTCTTTTCTGCTGTTTTTCCAGGTTGCCAGAATAAAATCTCCGCCCCAAGCTCCGAGCGACTTAATTTTTCCGGGGAAGTCAGGGAATTTCTGTTCTTGAATTATTGGTTTTTTAATCAACGCTGAAATGAGCCTCTCGTGTTCTGTTATTGCATTTTCAAATGTGTTTAAGTTATCGCTGTTCAATATTTCATGGTTAATGGATTGAATTTCCCTGAAAAAGTTCTCTTGATCTTTTTCTCGATTGAAATTGAGGTACTTCTGCACCTCTTTTCTGGTGTTTTGCTTTTTGCCTGAGTATATGAAATATAAGTTGCCTTTGTAAGAAGGATTAAATTCTACTTCTTTATAGTTGGAGGATTTCCCGTTATTTTTGTATAAAATAGGTTGTTTGCTTCTGGCACATGCAATATCATAACCCGAACCATAAGAAACCTGTTTATTTAATTCAAAAGGGTCAATTTGAAGCCACGCAGCAAGATTGTTAATTAATGATGAACTACTTCCAAATCCCCACTGTAAAGGAAAATTTAAATGAGTATTAGCTGTTACTCCCGTTTTATCATATTTTTGAGAAATTTCGCCTGTTATTTCTTTTAAAATTGTTTCTAAAAATCCTGATATTTCGGTATTTGAAGTTGATATAAATTGCTTCTTTTTTAGAGAAAAAAATCCTTCAAAAATTTTTTCGCCGTTGTAATAGCTATTCCAATGTATTTGTCCGGGAAGCCCTGCTTCCTGAACTTTCAGGTTTTGTCCTCTTTTTAAAGGTAAAGCCAGTGCTTCAGCTCCTTTTAAAACGAGATATTCACCTGTTAATAATAATTTTCCATTGGAGTAGTATTGCTCAGTCATGATTGCTTATCAATAAATTTTTTTACTTCTGAATAAGACACGTCGCGGTTTTTAAATTCCTCTTTCACTTTCTTTTTAATATTTTCCGGAGGGCCTAAAGTCATTAAAATGTTGTCCAGGTGTAATTTCATGTGCCCGTTTTGAATTCCTGAGGTAATTAAAGACCGGATTGCTGAGAAATTGGAAGCTAAACCCACGGCTGCTACAATCGACATTAATTTCTTTGCTTTTGGGTGCCCGAGTATTTCAAGAGCTCTGGAAGCGAGAGGGTGCAATGATGTTAGTCCGCCAACTGTTCCTAAAGCAAGAGGAATAGTAATTCTGAAAGTAAATATGCCGTTGTTAATTTCGCAGGTTGTAAGCGATGAATAGGTTCCTTTGTTTATTGCAAAGGCGTGGACACCAGCTTCGATGGCCCGAAAATCATTTCCTGTTGCAATAACTACAGCATCTACACCATTCATGATTCCTTTGTTGTGTGTGACAGCTCGGGATACACTGTGATGAGATATGTCAACTGCTCTTCGGAATTTTTCTGCAAACTCTGCACCATTCAACAAAGGACTTGCATCTTCCAGTTCTTCCACCCGGCATTCAATTTTCATAGTGATACGGGATGCAGGTGCATAGTTAGAAAGAATCGACATAACAACTTCCAGCTTGCCCGGATGTTTCGCTTCGGCTTCTTTTTCAAGTTCATTGGAAGCTTTTTCCAATACGCTGTTGATAAAATTGGCCCCCATAGAATCTACAGTATCAAATGCAAGCCCCATTTGATAATAATTTTCCAGCTCGTAGGTTTTGTCCGATAGCCATATTTCCTGAATCCCGCCTCCTCTTTCATCCATTCTTTTAGTTATGCTTTCCAAACCTTTCGGGAGGTCTTTTTTCAGATTTCTAAATAAATTATCCAGTTCCTCTTTGCTTCCTTGCCAGAAAAAGTGTATATGGCCGTATTTTGTTGTGGAAACTTCTTCTGTAATGAAGCCTCCCTTGTCGAACCAGAACTTTGCAGCTTTTGATGCAGCTGCGACAACAGA
>JBNJFT010000275.1:0-3095 GCA_051747065.1 Bacteroidota bacterium
CAAAAATTACATGATGTTGGAGCCACTCACATTGGGATTCCTTGTAATACTATGCATGCCCCGGAGATTTTTGATACTTTAGAAGATCAAATGATTAAGAAAAACTTAGATGTCAAGGTTATAAATATGGTAGATGAAGTAATTTCTTTTATTAACACCAATTATGCTAATATGGAAAAAATAGGAATTCTTTCTACTACCGGGACATTCAAAAAGAAAATATATTATAACGCACTCACAAATAATGGTTTTAAACCAGTCAGACCAACAGAACAAATTCAGTCTGAAATTCATGATGCAATTTATAACAAGGAAATTGGAATAAAATCTCAATCTTCTCCAATTACAAAACGTGCTAAAAACACATTAGTGAATGGCATCAGATATTTAAAAGATCATGGAGCAGAAGGGGTGGTTTTAGGTTGTACGGAAATAGCTTATGCAATGCCTTATAAAAAGTTAAACGACTTGCCGCTTTTTAATACAACAAAAATTTTGGCCAGGTCTTTAATACATCTTACCTATCCGGAAAAACTAAAACCTGTTGATTAATTTCTATTTCTCGTAACTGATCCGGTATATAGCATTGGCATAATCATCGGATATTAGAACAGATCCATCTGGCAATTGCTTAATATCAACAGGCCGACCCCAAACATCTTCTCCCTGAAGCCAACCTTTGGCAAAAGGGGTATAATTTTCCGGGCTGTTTTCATTAAGTTTTACGAAGCTTATTCGATACCCGATTTTTGAGCTGCGATTCCAGCTTCCGTGTTCTGCAATTAGTATGGAGTTTTTGTATTTATCAGGAAACATGTCTCCAGTATAAAAGATCATTCCCAAAGCAGCAACATGAGGCCCTAATTCCTGGGCGGGTTTGGTAAAATCATCACAATTTTTGTTTTCACCAAACTCAGGATCAGAAACATCTTCGCCGTGACAGTAGGGATAACCAAAGTGCATTCCCTTTTTTGGCGCTCTGTTTAGCTCATCCGGCGGAATGTTATCGCCCATTCGGTCTCTGCCATTGTCCGTAAACCATAAGTTTTTGGTTTCAGGGTGCCACGCAAACCCTACTGTGTTTCTTACACCTTCTGAGAATATTTCCATGTTGCTTCCGTCAGGATTCATTCGCGTTATAGAAGCATAGATCGGGTCATCACTGTCACAAATATTACAAGGAGCACCTACCGGGACATAAAGCTTTCCAGAAGGACTGAAATCAATGTATTTCCATCCATGATGGCGGTCGGTTGGAAAATCATCGTATATAACTTCATATTCAGGTTGATCCTTATAATTTTCATATATGTTTTTAAAACGTAAAACTCTGTTTACTTCTGCAACATATAAATGATTGTTGTATAAAGCAACACCATTTGGCATATTCAGGCCTTCAACAATAACATATTTTTCCTCTGCTTTAAAATCACCATCAGTATCAACTACTGCGTAAACTTTATCTTCACTACGATTACCAACGAAAACCACACCGTTTTTTCCTATAGCTAAAGAACGGGCATCTTTTATTCCTGATGCAAAAACATCAATTTTAAAACCCTCAGGGAGCTGAATGTCATCGAGTTGAATATTTGCTTCTGAAGATATTTCGGGAGGGTTTTCTTGTGAGCAACTATTGTTTAGAAAAATTATAAATAAACTTAAAGTTAGTATGAGAGTCTTCATAAAAAATTCCTTTTTAGATGATTATTAATGTCGGATTTTTTGTTTAGAAAATACAGTCTAAATTAATAAACAAAATTTTTTCAAAATCGTTTAATGGATTTTAACCATAAAAATAAATCGTATGAGTTTTTTTCAATGGAAAGATTCAATGTCTGTAGAAATAGACGAAATTGATAAGCAACACATGCAATTGGTTTCGTTAATCGATAACCTTTATAATGCAATGGCTCAAGGCAAGGGGCAGGAAGAACTTGACACTATTTTTGGAGAGTTATTTGATTATGCTAAAACTCACTTCTTTACAGAAGAAAAGTACATGTTCGTGCATCAGTATCCAGGGTATGAAGAACACAAAAAGGAACACGAAAAGTTTATTGAGGAAGTAAAGTCATACAAGAAAACTTTTGATGAAGGGGATTATAAAGCTTCTGTCAAGGTAGCCAACTTTCTTAAAGATTGGTTAACAAATCATATTATGAAAACTGATCAGCAATATGGGCCTTACCTTAGAGAAAGAATAAATGGGTAAAATGTTATGTTTTATCACACAAGATTTTCCCCAGGCCGGATTAATTTCCGGCTTTTTTATTTGCTATCTGAACCATATCCCTATTTATTATGTAGTATAAGTAATTTTAGAATTAACGAAAAACATTTATTATGGATCTTCAACAAATTTATAATCGCTTATGGAAGGATTATACAGAACAAAATCCCTCTGTTAAGAAAATTCACAACCTGTTTTTAAATGAAGGCGAAACGATTAATCATGATCACATTGCTTTTCGATCTTTTAATGACCCGAGAGTGAACATTGACGTGCTGGCAAAACCTTTTATAAAAAGGGGATACGAGCCAAAAGGTGAATATCATTTCAAAAAGAAAAAAGCTTATGCTCAGCATTTTGAGCACCAAGATGATCCCACTTTGCCTCGTATTTTTATCAGCCATTTGCTTACTGAACAATTGAGCGATTATGTTCAGGAAACTGTTAATCGAATACTATCAAAATCGTCATTAGAAAATTTAGACCCGGAAGAATTGATCTTCTCCAGAACTCTATGGGGTACTCCGAATTATGAGGTTTATGAAAAACTACGAGAGGAATCAGAGTATGCAGCATGGATGTATGCATTTGGTTTTCGTGTAAATCATTTTGCGATGAAAGTCAATGATTTTGAACAATTTAATCATTTAGAAACCATCAATGATAGACTGAAAAAAGAAGGTTGGCTCATGAACCAGTCTGGTGGCGAGATCAAAGGAAGCAAAGAACAATTGCTGGAGCAATCAAGTATCATGGCTGATAAGATTAATGTACAATTTGAAGAAGGAGTGAAAAAAGCACCCGCTTGTTATTACGAATTCACCAAACGTTATCCTGATGAAAAAGGAAATCTTTTCAGCGG
>JBNJFT010000276.1:0-3055 GCA_051747065.1 Bacteroidota bacterium
AAAAACCAGTATTTTAAGATTATCTTCTGCTTCTGAATGTGCTAATATAAATTGAATTCACTTACCAGAAAAAGGACTGATTATTATAAGGACTGTGAGGTGAATGGAAATTGTTGTTGTATGGCGAATACATTCCATTATTACCGTTGGAATATCTGAATTCAATATTTATGCTGGATTTCTCAGTAATTTCATATCCCATGCCCAGTGACATGGATTTGTAATTCATGTCATTATTTTGCCGGGGATAATGATTAAATGGCTGCATAGCATTATCAAATTCCATATAGGTTCCTGAAAAAGAGATTGAAAGTTTTTCCGTGGGTGTGTAAATCCCTCTCCCGGAAAAACCAAAATTTTTCGGGCTGTTGTTGCTTGACTGAATAATACTACTCTGACTTAAACCGGAATTAGTTGTGGAAATCATTGTGCCTACGTCCAATCTGAAATCCTCTGTAAGTTGATATTTCATATTTGGTGCAATATATGAGTTCATTACACCTCCACCGAAACTGGAATAACCCGTTCCCATAGTTACGCCGAAATCGGTTTCTCCTTTATGCATTTGTTCTTTTTTATTTTCAGCTATTGTTGCCGAATCAACTGGCTGGTAAAACTTCGGCAAAGGAGAATAAAACTGTGCTTTCAGAAAGAAAGGTACAGTTATAAGGGCTATGGTTATTATAATCGTTTTTGTTTTCATAAATACTGATATTTATTACTTAACACAAAAATACAAAAAAATGTTCTATGTTATTTTTATTACATAACGAATTATTCCTTCATATCAGTACGTGTTACTTTCAAAATTCCTTTCTCTTTTTTAAGCCTTCTGATAAGAGCATCTAACCGCTTTGTGCTTTCTACAAAAAGATTTATATACCCTTCAAAAATGCCATTATCAGAATCAAAAGAGACAGATCGCATTTTTACTTTCATGTTATTTGAAATAATATCTGAAATTTTATTAATCATGCCCATTTCGTCAATTCCGGAAACTTTGATTCTGGTTTGAAATGCTTGTTTTTCGCGTGTTTTTCGCCATTTAACATCGATCACCCTGTAGTTATGGTTTGAAATTAGCTGTTGTGCATTTTTACAACTTGCCCTATGAATTTTGACTCCTTCGTTTTTTGTTATGTAACCAACAATATCATCGCCATAGATGGGATTGCAACATTTAGCAAGTTTGTAATCAATTCCTTTTAATTCCTCTCCGATAACAATATAGTCTTTAGATGCATCAATTGCTTTCTGTTCTGCAGCTGTTTCTTCTTTACTATCCTTTGTCTTTTCATCTTTTTCGGGTAATTCTTTCTCATTCTGTTCTTTGTTTAATTCCTGAATTACCTCTTTCACGTCACCTATATCGATTTCTTCATTTCCCAAATAGGCATAAAAGTCAGTGGCTTCTTTTATGTTATAGTACTTGAGCAATTGATTAATTATTTCCTGGCTATATGGTATTTTCCAATTCTTCAGCCTTCTTTTTAATAATTCTTTACCCGTTTCAGCTTCTTTTTTCTGTTCTTCTTTGAGTGATTGCCTTATTTTGGCTTTTGCTTTGGAGGTTACAACAGAGTTAAGCCAGTCGGTTTTTGGTTTCTGGTTCTTAGAAGTGATAACCTCAATCCTGTCACCATTTTTTAAGTGATGCTTTATTGAAACGTTCCGGTTATTTATAACAGCACCTGTACATTTTGAGCCAACCTCTGAATGAATATCAAACGCAAAATCCAACACTGTTGAACCTTCAGGCAGCTTTAACAAATCGCCTTTTGGTGTAAATACAAATATTTCTTTAGAGTCCAGATCAATACGGAAATTATCAATCAGATCATTTGCGGTAGTTTCTCCGTCTTCAAGAACATTTCGTATTTTTCCGATCCAGTTATCAAACGCCTGGTCTCCTTTTATACCCTTATATTTCCAATGAGCAGCATACCCTTTTTCTGCAATTTCGTCCATACGTCTCGATCGAATCTGTACTTCCACCCATTTCCCTTCCGGTCCTACTACAGTTGTATGTAGAGATTCGTAGCCGTTTGATTTTGGTATAGAAATCCAATCTCTCAATCGTTCGGGATTTGGCCGGTAAACATCAGTAACAACAGAAAATACGCGCCAACAATCGCTTTTTTCATATTTGGGATTAGAGTCTAAGATAATTCGAATGGCAAATATGTCATATACTTGTTCAAATGGCACATTTTGTTTCTTCATCTTTTTCCAGATAGAAAAAACAGACTTGGTTCTTCCTTTTATTTCATAATCAAAACCCTGTTCATCCAATTGTTTTTTTAAAGGTTCTATGAATTTCCTAATATATCGATTTCGCCTGGCTGTAGTATTTTTTAGCTTCTTTATAATATCCCGGTAAGTTTGACTCTCTGTATATTTCATCGAGAGATCTTCCAGCTCCGATTTGATTGAGTACAAACCAAGCCTGTGCGCCAGAGGAGCATAGAGCAAAAAGGTTTGCATTGAGGTTTTAACCTGGTATTCTTTTGGCATATAATTCATTCTTCTCATCTCATCCAAAAGAATCGCTATACGAATTAATATCACACGTACATCTGAGGAGATAGTTAATAAAAGCCTTCGGAAATTCTCAGGTTCATAAGTTTCCTCATTGGTTTTCAATTCAAAAACTTTTACCAACCCCCCGATTATTTCGCTGACCTTTTTGCCATACTTTTTTTCAACATGAATTAAAGTGATCTTTTCTTTTCTGACAAGGTCATAAAGAATAACAGCTAAAACAGATTTTGTAGCTAACCCGATTTCTTCAACTATAATCCTGGCTACATCAAGTAAATGAATTACAAAAGACTCACCGCTGGGGAGCTTTTCATCTCTATAATATGATAAAGCTTCATCAAGTGCATCCCTGATTATTTTAGCATCTTCTTCGTTTAATAAAACTTTAGAGATATTGAGGAGATTGATATAGCGTTTGTATATTTTTCTCCGGTCGCCAAAAGATAATCTATCCTTTGTAGTTAGCATCCGTGTAATTTTTTAGTTCAAATTTATCTGCATCTTTTCCCACGGG
>JBNJFT010000277.1:0-3024 GCA_051747065.1 Bacteroidota bacterium
CGTATTTCGGGATAAGCATACGACTCAATATCCGAATAAAGTTGTTTCTTATACCCAATTATGGCATTATCGACAATAGAATTCGTGAAACTCAGCAGATTCTGGTTACTGCGGTAATTTTGTTCAATTTTAACCACCTTGCACTCCGGATATTGTTGAGGAAAACGTAGAATATTTTCATAATTGGCTCCGCGAAAAGCATAAATACTCTGGGAATCGTCACCCACAACCATGATATTCCGGTGTTTTCCGGCAAGCAGATCTACAATTTCCTTTTGAACTACATTGGTATCCTGAAATTCATCTACCATTATGTATCGAAAATCGTTTTGCAGCTTATGGCGGAAACGGTAATTATCCCGAAGTGCATCCCGGAGAAAATCCATCAGGTCGTCGAAATCAAAAAGATTACTGGCTTTTTTATACCTATTATATCCATTATAGATCAGCTCAATATCCTGGATATAGTCAATCAACCCTGTATAATACTTTTCAATAAACTCCCGGATTGTAATGTTGCGGTTTCGCGAACCTGAAATGATCTTTTGCAGGCGTTTCTTTTTAGGGAATTTCTTATCTTTTTGGTTAAATTTAAGCTCAGTGCGCACCAGATCAATCGTATCCTCGCTATCAGCAGTATCAATGATCGTGAAGTTGTTTGAAATGTTCAGCAGATTGGCATATCTTCTCAACACATAAGTCGCAAAAGAATGAAAGGTGCCGCCCATCACTTTGCTTCCCCTGTTATCCTGCAATAGTTCCTCTACGCGTGAAATCATCTCGTGAGCTGCTTTTCGGGTGAAGGTCAGTAACAATATCTGCCTCGGATCTATATTATTTTCAAGCAAATAGCTCACCCGGTAAACAATAACCCTTGTTTTTCCACTTCCGGCACCGGCTATAACGAGCAAAGGCCCTTTAAGCGTAGTAACTGCATTGAGTTGATTTTCATTAAGCTGGTTTACATAATCAATCTTAAAATTGCCGTGAGTAAGCTGCTCTTCGCTATATTCAAGTGTTGTTTTTTTGCGTTCAATGGCATCGGCAATCAATTTTAACTGATTGATCTTGTCTTTTATATCATCCGGAGTATCAACCTCCGGGTAATCCTCGGGTTTCAAATTGTATAACTCGGGCAAATTTCCAGTACCAGATGATTCGTTACTGTCGTCATTGTCCTCAACTTCACTTAGAAAATCTTCAAGGAGCTTTTCTCTGTCTATATCATCGGGATCTTTAGGAACTTCAGATTCTTTATCCTTATCATCATCTCTATCACTTCCGGCAGCTCCTAAAAAATTATCCTCCTCCATAAAATTTGCCACCTTATAAAAAAGCGGAAGAAAAAACAGCCTAAAAACCTTGAAAAATCGAATCATACAAAAATTTATTTACTGTCAAATATAACCCATATTGAAATATTTTCCATAAGCAATGATTAGGTTTTTAATAACAAAAGAAGTATTCCGGCCAAATGAAAAACTGTCATCATGCTTGCATTTATAAAAACTTTAAAATGAATATCCGCATAATGTCAAAAAAAACATATTGATTTTCTTCATCCGGGCAACGTATAATCTCTTGAGAGTTTTATTATTATACCGAAACAAAATGCTAAAATTTACGTTAAATATATAATAAGGAGAACAATTAGAAGGCACTTTCCTGCAGTAAGTTACCCGGAACTAAATCAATAAGGATACCTGCTCAACAATCTTTTAAATCTGATATGAAAAGTCCAGTTAACGGCCATATAAAACAAAACATTAATTATCAAACAGGCATTCTTGATTCAATGGCGGAACCCGTATCTCTCATTGACAAAAATTATATATATCTTTTTGTAAATAAGGCTTTTGTTGATTTTTACAACATAGAAATCGACGAAATTATAAACAAACCCGTAGGCGAAGTCCTCGGAGAAGAGAATTTCAGAGAGAAAATCAAGCCCAATTTAGATAAGTGCCTGCAGGGAAATCATGTTGAATGGCAATATGATACATCTACACCGTCCGGCGAGCCCAAAGTAATGGAGATAAACTCCAATCCGCATCATAATGACTCAAATGAGATTGATGGTATAATATGCAGCACCAAAGAAATTCATTCTCCCAAAAAATTACAGCCGAAAGAAAATGAAATACTACTGAATGAAACAGGGAAACTCGCCAAAGTTGGAGGATGGAGCCTTGACATTGAAACGAATACGGTTACATGGACGAAGCAAATCTATCGAATCGCTGATGTGCAGGAAGATTTTGAACCAACCTTAGAAAAATCAATAAGTTTCTTTAGCCCTAATTCAGAAAATAAGATAAGAAGATTAATTTATGAAGCAATTCATGAAGGTAAACCTTTCGATAAAGAACTTGAAATAATAACAGCTAAAAGTAAAAAAATACCTGTTAGAGTTCTTGGAAGAATTGAAACCGACAAAAATAAAAAACCCATTAAAATTTACGGGGCTATTCAGGATATCACAGAGCCTAAAAAGGCTGAGCAGGCATTAAAAGAAAGCGAAGAGAAATTTAAAATGCTCGTGCAGAACCAGGGTGAAGGAATTGGAATAACAGATGAAAACGAAGTGTTTAAATTTGCAAACCCTGCAGCGGCAAAGATATTTGGAGTAGAAGACAGCGGGCTTATTAACAAATCATTAAAAAGTTTCTTATCTCCTGAAACTTACGAATTCATCAAAAACCAGACAGCAAAAAGAAAAAAAAAGCAAAAAGGAGGATATGAAATTGACATTATCCAACCCACCGGAAAAATAGTAACTATCCTGGTGACTGTGAATCCCCAGCTAGATGAGAACGGAGAATTTCTAGGTTCTTTTGGTGTGTTTCGTGATATTACCGAACGAAAAAAAGCAGAAAAAGCCTTGAGAGAAAACGAAAAAAAATTACGCGAACTTAATGCCACAAAAGACAAATTGTTTTCGATTATCGGGCATGACTTAAGAAGCCCTATGAGCACCATCTTAGGTTTCTCTGAAATGATTGAAAAAAAATACAAACAATATTC
>JBNJFT010000278.1:0-3003 GCA_051747065.1 Bacteroidota bacterium
TTTTTGCAAAAATACTTAGACTGCTCATTTTAGAGTTAAAAAGTGCCGTCTAAGGTTAAAAATAGGGTGTTTTTATATATATATTTGTTTTATTTCAGGAGTTTATTTTGTGCGACCCCGTTTGGAGCGACCGAACTAATCTTTCTGAACACCTGAAACCAGAAACAGCCAATAAATTTATAAACAGCAAAACCGTACTGGCCTTGCTGTTCATACAAGGGAATCGTTAGCCATTTACTTTACGCCATGCAGAAGCTGATCCTTTCCTCTCTGGTATTGGTTCAAGCATCCCCCGATCTTTAAGGCGTATAAAAACCCTTTTCATAGTATTTTCACTTTTTATACCTGTTAAATCACGAGCTGTTCTATTATTAATTTCATCATTTGACCTTAAATAGCCCATGACCAATTCTTCAGGCGAAGCAAGAGGTTCATGAGGGATAATGGCAAGAACTGAAGTTTCTTTTTCATTTATTATTGGTGGTTTTAACCTTAAAGCTTCCATAGCTCTAAATGCTGTGTTCAAGCCTTCTCCAACATCTTGATTAGGAGGATTGGGAAATTTATTTATCAATCGAACCAGAGTAGGGTTTCTTGCACTTTGAGTATCAAGAATATTTTTTTCAGTAACATGACCTGGAAGTCTTCCGGGACTTTCAATTTCTATCCTATTATCAAAGATTCTTACTTGTACATCTGCTGCGATACTATAATCTCTATGTAAGATTGAATTGGTAATAATTTCGTGTAGTGTTTCATGTGGATATGATATTTTTTCAAGACCATCTTCTCCAAGTTTTTTAACTTCTTGAATAAGTTTTGTAGTAGTTTCCACTGTTCGATAAATTATGTTATAAGCATCGCCTTCTATCGTTAACGGAACACCATCTAGAAACTCTCTCCCGATATCGTCTTCTTTTGTTTTATAACGCATTATTTTTACGCTACATCTTTTGGCGAGGTAAATTGCTGGTTCATCACAAAACAAAAGTATTCCATTAACTTTAGATTGCCCATCTCTGATGAGTTCTTGATTGTTTAAGTAAGTTAGCGGTTCAGCATTTGGTATAATATTTATCAAGAAATTTAATATTGAAAGACTATTCTCTATCTTTTCAATATTCACATCAACCCACTCATTTTCAAACGTTATTATACCTTTATCAAGTTCAAGACGATTTATTTCATCTGAACTGCGTAGTTTTGATTTCCCAGCATTTACTCTTATAAAGACTTCCCCGCTCGAAGATGTAACGATTTCTTTCACTTTTTTAATTGTTATGTGGAGGACTAACCCTTGCTGCTCTTTGTGACTTAAAAATTCGAATAGTAAATGATTTCCAAACTGATGCGCTGTGAATAAAGTTTGAGTAATATCATTTGCTTCTTCTACATCTGAGAATCCATTCCATGCCCGGTTTTTAGATGCACCATTTTCTGATATACCTATATAGATATCTCCACCACAGGCATTTGCGAATGCTGATACTGTTTCAGACAATTTAGAAGGTTTTATTTCCTTTGCCTTGACATCATTCAAAAAATTTTCTTCAATGTCGATAATTTTTTGTGCTTGGTCATCATCTATTTCATAGATCGGATACATTAAATTCTCCTATTTGTTGCTTAATGGCTAACTTTGAATTCACAGGCTCGCGCTGTTTGAGGGTCCTGTGGAATGACTTGTTGAACGAAGCCGCTACCGCGGCAGAAATTATTAAAAATATGGTGTATAACCTTTTAAGTTTTTTATCATTTTATTCACTTAAAAAGTATATACACCATGAAAAAATCAGAAGAAAAACGATTTACCAGTATGAAAAGGAGTCTACTCTTGACTCACCTTACTTTAAAAGTGTCAAGAATAGACCCCTTTATTGTTGGAAAACTTTAGTCCGATGGTATTCAAGAAATGGAAAGTGTTGCGGCTCGAGATTGCATAGTTTCATGGAAGGTGTAATACCTATGGAACTTGCATCTTCCGAGGCTAATTTATTAGAAATTAGTATTTGACCGTTGCTATCGAAACTGACAAGCCCAGAGTCAAAGCAAGCGTCAATTGCCGGCGACAACAGTATTCCGTTATACATGCTGAGTCGCTCTTGGTTGTTGGAATCAGCCCAAGGCTTGATATGAGATGCCTTAAGGAGCGATAGATTTTTGCATCCCGTTACTGCACATTTACTCCAGTACTCAATAAGCCATTTTCTGAATTGCCCCTGGCCTATTCGGGCGTTAACCAATGACTTTCGCTCAGTTTCAGACATTGAAAGGTAATCTGAAACATCAGGTAACTTCCCATCTTCCTCCATTTGGTTGGACAGCATCCAGGCAAAAGAGTGGGCATCCAGCAGAGTAACTTCACTCGCAATTTCGCCCATTAGAAGTGCCTTTAGTTCCGAAATGACGGATATAAAGCCAATATAGTTTTCCCATGAACATTTATATGCAGTCTTAAAATCGACACCGAGATACTCAAACGACCTGTCAAAGAATGTTGGCGCAATTGGCAAGTATTTTGAGCTATCTTTTAAGAAAAAGAGATAGGCGATGATTGGATATTTTTTCCCAAATATCGATGTTAGATTTTCAAACGATTGCTTGTCTGTATCTTCGTGAAATAAACCCCACAGATATGATTCAATTTCCTTGACATTTGCCCCGGTTTTTCTAGCTTCATGCAATGGATGGTGCGGACGCGCTGCTTCTCCGAAACGGGCCTGCCATTGAACAAGGTTGTTTTCATCAAACTCGATAGCAGAAATTGTTGCATCAATGATGTCACCCGTTCCAATGTCCGATTTCTTCCATGCCTGAAACGCAAGCAAGTCGGTACCTCGTAGGTGAATGTAATATTTGTAACCTTCTTCGCCGCGGGTATATGGGTTGTGCTTGAATGATGTAAACGCAATTCCCGATTTTTCACGGACGTATTCGCAGAAGGCCTCGTACTGTTGTTCAAACAAGTACATATCTATCAGATTGCTCATATTTTGATTCTCC
>JBNJFT010000279.1:0-2979 GCA_051747065.1 Bacteroidota bacterium
TGTTCAGGTTAAATAAACTGTTGATATAGGATAATAAACCAATAAAAAAACCTGATAATAAGGCGAATTTATTTTTGCGGTATTTTTCACTAAGCAAAGCATTATAGAAAGAGTCAAAAGGCAGTTTTTTAAGCTTCCTGATTTTGAATCCATGAGTATTTATAAGTATCTTAAGGGTTTCAGGATCAAAATGCCATAAATGACGAGGAACATCGTAGCCAGCCCAATACCGCTTATAATATTTCGCATCGTATGATTTGTGATTTGGGAGTGCTATTATTAAAATTCCGTTTTTGCTTAAGTTATTGTGAATGGATTTTAAGTATTCATTAAAATTCTGAATGTGCTCGAGCACATGCCATAAAGTTATAATGTCATATTGCTCATTTTGTTCCTGATCCAGGAAATCATCAGGAGAAGTAACTGGTATATTGAAATTATTGATGGCAAATTCTCTGGCATCCTTTTCTTTTTCCACTCCATAAATCCGGTAGTTCTTGTTTTTCATGTAATTCAGGAAATACCCTGTACCGCAGCCTATATCGAGCAGTTTTTTATCTGGAGTTTCATTTTTTATCAGGCGGAATTTTCTCCCAAGCATTATTTTTCTTATCCAATGATAAATCTTATTGATCAAGCCCTTGCTTGTATCGGAGTGGGAGATATAATCTTCACTTTGATAATAAGGCCCGATATCAGATTCATCCGGATGATTCTGAGTAAAATGAAATCCGCATTCCGGGCAGGAATAGATATCAAATAGTTCACCCGATATAGAAAAATCCTTCACTTCTGTTTGCTTTTGTATTCGTTCCGAATTACAAAGAGGGCAATAATCGTAATTTATCCTGTTCATTGAATATGTTTTAAAAAGTACTAAGATGTAAAAAATGAGTAAAACTCACAAATTTCTTTTTTAACTTAAAATTGGGGTAGAGAGAATTAAACAATACTTATATTTCGCTGTTATTCTATTTAATTTTTCAATAAACTAATCACCTGAACTGAATAATGCGTAAATGGTTGAAATTATATTCGGACAGGCAGGAAATATTTCTAAAAAATATGGATTTGCTTTATATTTGACATAATCTAATATTGTAGTCGATACATCAATAATTATATTATTTATGAATAAAGACATGATCAGCAATCTTATACAACAAGTTAGTGAGCTCATAGAAAAAGAAGAGTATTCCGAAGCTAAGAAATTTCTTGATGATGCCCTGGAAGAAAATCCTGATAACATATCATTACTATTAACCAGAGCCAAGTTATTCCGGCAGCTTCAGAAATTCAGCGATGCGTTTAATGATCTTCAGTTTATTCTAAAAATTGATTCAACCCACGGAGAAGCGAAAAATCTATTAAATCTTACCAGGGAAATTTTACAATGCCAGCAGCTTGATATATATTCTTCAACTAACCTCAATAATGATCCCTGGTTAGACTAATATCTGAATGAAAGTTAACCAAACGAAGAAGTTCGAAACCTTTGCGATAAATTTTCTAAATTCGAATGAAATGTTCTACAGCTTTTCCTTCCTGAAAAATGTTTTATTCGTCTTTTTTAAATGGTCAATTTTTAAGTATCTTTGATTGGTTTTTAACACACAAGTCAATAAATATGAGTGATAACAGAAAAAATTTTGCTATAATTGGAGTTGCCGGATATATTGCAATCAGACATTTAAGAGCAATTAAAGATACAGAAAACAATTTAGTAGCCTCTTTGGATAAGTTTGACAGTGTAGGTGCTATAGATAATTATTTCCCTTCAGCTGACTTTTTCACAGAATATGAACGTTTTGACCGTCATCTGGATAAGATGAGGCGTAAGGGCACACGAATTGATTACATAAGCATCTGTACGCCTAATTATTTGCATGATTCTCATATTCGTTTCGCATTAAGACAAGGAGCAGAAGCAATCTGTGAAAAGCCGGTTGTATTGAACCCATGGAATCTGGATGCTCTGATCGACATCGAAAACGAAACAAAAAGAAAAGTAAACAACATTCTTCAACTCCGTTTGCATCCTGCAATTATTGATTTAAAGAAGAAGATTGAGAACGGCCCTGAAGATAAGGTTTATGATATTGACCTTACTTACATTACTTCCCGTGGAAACTGGTATTTTGTTTCATGGAAAGGAGATGAGCAAAAATCCGGAGGAATTGCCACCAATATTGGTGTGCATTTTTTTGATATGCTTACATGGATTTTTGGTGATGTGAAGCAAAATGTTGTGCATGTTTATCAAGACAATAAAGCAGCTGGTTATCTGGATCTTGAAAAAGCCAGGGTGCGCTGGTTTTTAAGTGTCGATTACAACGATATTCCTGATAAAATAAAAAAAGAGGGTAAAAGAACATTCCGTTCCATCACCGTTGACGGAGAAGAAATAGAATTTAGCGGCGGTTTCACAGATTTGCATACACTTAGCTATCAGGAGATTTTAAAAGGAAACGGATTTGGGTTGGCTGATTCCCGTAAATCTATTGAAACCGTTTACACAATACGTAATTCCACACCTATTGGCCTTAAAGGCGAATATCATCCCCTGTGTCATAATCAAAAAAAATAATATATGTATCAAAAGATTGTTAATAAAGAAGAACAGATGGCAGTGATCGGGCTTGGTTATGTAGGTTTGCCAATAGCTCTTGAATTTGCGAAGAAAATACCTGTGATTGGCTTTGATATTAAAGCAGACAGGGTTGAAATGATGAAACAACATATCGACCCAAGCAGAGAGGTGCCATCTGAAAAGTTTGAGGGATGTGATATTGAATTTACATCCAACCCGGAAGATCTAAAAAAGGCAAAGTTTTATATCGTAGCTGTGCCTACACCGATAAATGAACATAATGAACCTGAACTCACTCCATTGCTGAAAGCTACAGAAACGGTTGGTAGAGTTCTGAAAAAGGGAGATTATGTGGTGTATGAATCAACTGTATATCCCGGAGCTACTGA
>JBNJFT010000280.1:0-2949 GCA_051747065.1 Bacteroidota bacterium
AAATGAACTTGTTCCCAGAAAAAAGCAACGTTTCCTTATTGAAGCCGCGGAAGCCTATATTCAGAAAAATGACGTTGACCTGGAGATACGATTTGACCTGATCACGATCTATTTCAAAAATGGAAAAAGAAACCTGGAACACATAACAGAAGCTTTTGAACCTCATTTGTTATGATTTGTTATGAACATCGAAGAATTCAGAGAATATTGCATAAAAAAACCGGGAGTTACAGAGGAATTTCCCTTTGATGAAACCACCCTGGTTTTTAAGGTCATGGGCAAAATGTTTGCTTTAACAGACCTTGAAGATCAATTTTCAGTAAATTTAAAATGCGTCCCCGATGATTGTATCGAACTGCGTGAACGCTATAATGCAGTGGTACCAGGCTATCACATGAACAAGAAACACTGGAACACAGTTTATATTGACGGGGCCATCCCGGATGATCTTATATACGAATGGATAGACAATTCGTATGATCTTGTGGTTAAGAAACTGACTAAAAAACAGCAGGCGGAGCTAAAAAATAAGCGATAAATTCATAGAGTTCAGTTTTTAAAAAAGAGAGCTAAAAAATTAAGGTATTCACATTAATAATTAATCCAAGGCACAATTCAATTGTCAAATCAAAATATAGAATAAAAACATGAAGAAGTTAATGAATTATTTCCTGCAGGGGCTTCTGATCCTTGCTCCTTTAGGAATCACAGCAGTTATCCTCTACAATCTATTGAAAATAATAGATGGTATCCTTCAGCCTTATATCCAGCAGCTTTTTCATTTTAACATTCCCGGAGTAGGCGTTGTCGCAATCATTATTATTGTAACACTTTTAGGTTTTATCGGGCAAACGGTGATTGCCAAACCCATCAAAAAAACAGCAAACAGGCTACTATCACGAACTCCTTTTCTGAAGGTTATTTATTCATCTTTAAAAGACTTACTTTCAGGCTTTGTCGGTAAAGACAGGAAATTTAATCAGCCTGTGTTAGTGAAAGTGAATGCAGTCTCGGAGTTAGAAAAACTGGGTTTTCTCACCCAGAGTGATGTTTCAAATATAGGCGTAGAAGGGAATAAAGCAGCAGTTTATTTTCCCCATTCATACAACTTTTCGGGAGAGCTTTTTATCGTTCCATGCGAGCATATCAAAAAAATAGACGGCCATCCTTCAGAAATAATGAAGTTTATCGTTTCAGGCGGAGTAACTACTTATACAACAAATGATATAAACTATGAGAAAACTGAGTAACATTTTATTCGCAACATTCATTTCTGTCTTACTGACAGCAAATGTTTCTGCACAAGAAGACGAACAACAGTACGAATTTACCGATGAGGTAAGATTGGAAACTTCCAGCGTTAAAGATCAGGGAAGATCAGGTACCTGCTGGTGTTTTGCTGCCGTTTCTTTCTTAGAAACCGAACTTATCCGGATGGGAAAACCCGAATACGATTTGTCAGAGATGTATTTGGTGCATGAAGCTTATAAGAAAAAAGCAAGAGAATATGTGCGGTATCATGGAAACAATAATTTCGGGCAAGGCGGACAAGCCCACGATGCTATGCTCGAATTAAAACAACACGGTATTGTTCCCGAAGAAGTATATTCCGGGATCATATACGGCGATGATACGCACCGTCATTCTGAACTGGCCTCCGTTTTAAAAGGCTTTACGGATAAACTTCTGGATAATCCGACCAAAAAGATCTCACCCGTTTGGGAAGATGCTTATGCAGGAATTTTGGAAGCATATCTCGGAGAAACACCTGAAAAATTTGAGTACGATGGGAAAACATATACGCCACAAACTTTTGCCGAAGGCCTCGGTATAGATACAGAAAATTATGTTGAATTAACGTCTTTCACACATCATCCATACTACGAGGACTTTGTACTGGAAGTTCCTGATAACTGGTCGCATGACCCGTACTACAATTTACCATTAAACGAGCTGGTTGAAGTTATGGATCATTCTCTGGAAAATGGTTATTCCGTAGTTTGGGATGGTGATGTCAGCAGTGATGGTTTTTCTCACGGCAATGGAGTAGCAGTTGTTCCGGAGAACGAAGATGACAACTTCAAGAAAGAGCCTGTTAAAGAAAAAAACATCACAGAAGAATACCGTCAAAAACAATTCAACAATTTCACAATGACAGACGATCACCTGATGCATCTGACAGGAATAGGGAAAGACCAGGAGGATACGCAGTATTATCTGACAAAAAATTCATGGGACTCAGATAGCAACAATTATGACGGATTTTTGTATATGTCAGAGCCCTTTATAAAGTTAAACACGGTCGCAATTATGGTTCATAAGGATGCTATTCCTGAGGAAATAAAAGAAAAGTTAGGCCTATAATTTAACATGACGGGAATACACGTTAAATAAAATACATACACACATTTGTTTTGCCTTTAGTTTGATTACAACCCCGATTTTGCTCTTTTAGCGTTTTCGGGGTTTTGTTTTTTTGGAGGAAAATAACACAATCAGAACTAAGCGGACGTTCAGTTAAAAGTTTTCTCTTCACTGCCGGATGCCTTCTGCAACTGCAACTAACTATAAATTTCTTTTCTACTCCATCACCATTAGGTTGCATCCTCTCAGGTCACTGTAATCGAAACGGCCTAATACTTCAAAACGGCCATCCGGGTACATTTTTCCAATGTCTTTGGTTTCAATAAAGGAGCATGAATATAAATTAGCGAAATCCACAACGTTAATTCCCCCGTTGAATTCATTAAACCCATCAGGTTTTTGAACATGAAAAGGATCGTTATATTCACGCAAAAGAACTTTCATCCACGGAGGCGATTGAAATACTCCGTCCCCTTTGGAATATGACTGGCTAAGCAATTCCGCCATGCCGTATTCTGAATGAATCCGATCAACCTGAAATTTATCTTTCAGGATATTATGCAATTCCTGCCTGGTTAGTTCTTC
>JBNJFT010000281.1:0-2936 GCA_051747065.1 Bacteroidota bacterium
TCCTTGGCAAACTCGCGTTCTCGTGGATTACGTGCAAAAACAAAAATCTTAGAATCGGGATATTGGTATTTTGCAGTTTTAAGAACTAAATGCCCGGAACTACCGGATATTTCGGCGGAGGTGTCCGCCCTTCAATTTCATCCAATTCTGTGTGGCAAACTCCGCAACGAGAAACCCTGATCAGTATTTCACCGGGTGATGGTTTTGGAATACCCCTTTTCACCATCTGTAAAGGAGTGTTCGTAGTATTCAAATCCACCACTTTGTTCAAAATCATTGCCCTCATAATGAAATCAATTTTTTATCAAGGAAAATTTTCAAGTTAATTACATGCCCATATCACGGACTCTTACTTCAATATCTTGTTCATCTTCCAACATTCGCACCAACTTTTCCGGATCTGTTTCGCCAAAATGGTAAGGATACAGGATTTTTGGCTTAAAAGTTTTAGCTGCAGCAGCAACCATTTCAGGTGTCATGGTATAAGGTAAATTCATAGGTAAAAATGCAACATCAATATCTTTCAGTGCTGCCATTTCCGGGGTGTTTTCAGTGTCTCCGGCAACATAAACTTTCTTTCCGCCAAAAGTGAAAATGTAACCATTGCCTTCTCCTTTTGGATGATAAGGCTCGCCATTGTCTCTTTTATGTTTTATATTGTAGGCCGGAATGCTTTGAATTCTCACACCTTCAACTTCCTTCTTTTCATTATCACTCATGATCAGGAGATCACTCAATTCCTCAGAGGATTCCCGGCATCCTTCCGTAGCAACTATTTTTGTAGATTGCTTGCTTACTTTTTCAATTGCATTCAAATCAAAATGGTCACCATGAGAGTGGGTAATTACTATCAAATCTGCTTTAGGAAGCTCAGAATAATCTCCCATACGCATAACAGGGTCAATATGAATAACCTGGCCGTCATATTCAAACATCAAAGTGCCATGTTTAATAAAGGTTATTGTCAAATCACCTTTATCAGTCTGAATAATATCTTGCTGATAATCCTGGGCAAATAGAACATTGCCGGCAAAAAATATTGAAACGCATAATGATAAAACAAAACTTTTCATAGTCTAAGTTTTTAAGGTTTAAAAGCCAAATTAACCAAAAACAAAATCATTGTCAAGTTAAAGTGATCATTAACAGATTGGCGACTTATGGTATAAATTACCTATAAACTGCACTTTCAGATTTAGGCGGGCAGATTCAGAAGTGAAAGATAATCTTAAAAACACAATTTTTTAGCTGAAAGATAAGTAGCTAGTAGTCAGTAGTCAGTAGTTAGTAGCGATTTGACAATAGTTAAGGGCTATAGAATTTATTTCTTGGTTAGCAATGAGTTAATATATAGTACCTGCATATGAAAAATCTATTTAACTTTTACGGCCTCGAATCTATCTTTCTACTAAATACTATCTACTTCTCAGTTAATTGATGAGCGCTTTAATATTTACCTCTACTCCTGAAAATGCTTAGGTAAAGTAAAATAAACAATAGTGCCTTTTCCTTTCTCACTTTGGATAGTAATCTCTCCTCTATTCACCTGAACGAACTTTTTACAGAAGAATAGTCCTAATCCATTACCGGTTTCTCCCTTGGTTCCCGCGCTTCTTGTTTTTTCCAGGTCAAATATAGCCTCTACTCTGTCTTCATCCATTCCGACCCCAGTATCCTGAACCCATACAGTTACTTTGTCATTTTCATCCCGGGCTCCCAGACTAACCATTCCATCTTCCTTTGTAAATTTAAGGGCATTATTAATCAAGTTTCTGAACACCGTCATCAGAATATTTTTATCCGCATAGGCATATATTCCTGTGTCAATATGATTCATTAAATTGATCTGTTTCATCCTGGCAATAGCAAAATAAACTTCCAGGGTTTGTTTCCCGGTTTCGTATAAGGAAATATTTTCCGGGTTATAAGTCATTTCATCACTCTGGCTCATTGACCAGGAAAGTAAGTTGTCTGTAAGATCCAGAATTCTCGAAACAGAATTTTGTAAGGATGAAGATAAATCATCTAGAGAATCAAAATCCTTCTCTTCAATAGCATAAGGAATAAGTCGCGCCACATCATCCATTGCAACTAAAGGACTTCTCAAATCATGAGCTATAATCCGGAACATCTGGTCTTTTATTTCATTAGATCTGGAAAGCTTTTCATTCTGCGTTTTGATTTCCTCTTTTTGATCCTCTATTTGACTATATTGTTCTGTCAGAAGTTTATTGACCCGTTTCTTTCGTTTATTTTGGTATCCAAGAAATATGGCAAGACCAATGGCAAGGCCGGCAATTCCAAACAGAACCAGCGCCTGTAATTGTTTGCGGGCTTTTTCTTCACGCTGTTTGGCCAATTCCAATTCTTTTACACGGTTCTGCTTCTCTAACAAGTTTATTCGCTGCTCTCTTTGTTTCGCTTCATATTTGGCCTCAAGCCGTTCTATCTCTTTAGCCTTTTCCACATTCATTACTGAATCTTTAAAAGCCAGGTGTTTTTCAAGGTAAAACAAACTTTGAGGGTAATTCCCCTGTTGTTTATTAAGAGAATATAATAATTCCGAGATTTGCATCAGGTTTTGGTGGCCTTCAATTTTTCTTGCCTTTTCATAAGCTTTATTCAAATAATTTTTAGCTTCCACGTATTGACCTGTTGACATTTTCAGCCTTCCAATATTTTTCAATGAATTAAAAATAGTTTTTGCATCGTCTGTTTCTTTTGCTAAATGGTAAGCTTTCTCATAATAAAAAAGTGCACTGTCCGGATAATTGAGTTCTTGATAAGACAGTCCAATATTTACAAGAATAGTAGACCGCAGTAAAAGATTCTTTCCCGGCTCTAAATGCTCTAAAGAAAGCTTATAATAGTCCTTTGCTTTTTCCGGTTCATCATTCTTTATTTTAACATTTCCCAGATTATTAAAGTTTTTTGCG
>JBNJFT010000282.1:0-2928 GCA_051747065.1 Bacteroidota bacterium
CTGATCAGAATTCTTTTGAAACATAAAAAGATCGACAAACTAAATCATGCAGCCAACACGCTAAACAAAGAGCTGCAGAAAACTTTCGGATATAGAGTTCTGGGGCCCCAGGATCCGCTAGTAGGAAGAATTCAAAATTACTACCTGAAACATATACTGATAAAAATCGAACGCGAAAAATCTCAGAGAAAATCAAAAGAGATTATACGCAACATCACCCGGAATGTGATAAATCAACCAGACAACAAGGCTTTACAGGTTCATTTTGATGTCGATCCATTGTAGGTGGGAATTTTCAGGGTTAACGTCAAGCATGTAATAGAATGCAGAATTCAGAATACAGAATGCAGAATTCAGAAAGAACACAGAATGCAGAATGCAGTAGCGATTGGGCAGCAGGCACTGATATAGAAATTATGTTCAGTAATTCAACGGGATTAAGTTGATCGGATTAATCGAGTAGTTGGAATATAAGATTTTACATCCATTAACTGATGCTAACCGATTCTGAATTCAGAATTCTGTATTCTGCATTCATTTTCTAACAAAAAATGCACTAACTAAGACTTAATAATCCAGATTATTGTCAAAAAATGTAATCTTTTTAAAAAAATATAAATAATTTTATCCCATAAATGCGACCATATCGAAAACACCAAACATACAAATAAAATTAAAAAAATATTCCCAAAAAATTTCTGTATCAATAAAATAACACTAACTTTGCAATGTCAAATTATATTATATTAAAACACAATGAAAAAAGGAACAGTAAAATTTTTTAATGAATCAAAAGGATTTGGATTCATTCGCGACGAAGACTCAAACGAAGAATACTTTGTACACGTATCAGGACTAGTTGATCAGATTCAAGAAGATGACAACGTAGAATTTGAGTTAAAGGAAGGTAGAAAAGGATTAAACGCAGTAAATGTTAAAGTAATTTAATATTTAATTTAACTTTTTTATTCTTGCCAAAAGCCTGTAATCATACAGGCTTTTTTATTATTTTCCAATTTATGTAAACCGCATTGATTAAAATACTACCTTTGCGGCCTAATTTTTACCAATAAAATATGAATTATTTCACAGAAACCGGACTGCAGAATCAGATACTTGATGCAGTTCAAGAGTTGGGTTTTGAAAAGCCTACTCCCATCCAGGCAAAAACAATCCCCCATTCATTATCGTCTGAGCAGGATTTAATTGCCCTGGCACAAACAGGTACCGGCAAAACTGCCGCCTTTGGTCTGCCGGCAATACAGCTAACAGACGCAGGAGACAAAAGAACACAAACATTAGTACTTTGTCCGACCAGAGAGTTATGCGTTCAAATTTCCAAAGACCTTACAAGTTATTCAAAATATGTAAAAGGTGTTGGAATTGTTCCCGTATACGGAGGAGCTAGCATAGACACCCAAATCAAAGCTTTGAATAAAAGAGCTCAAATTGTAGTTGGAACCCCCGGAAGAGTCAGGGATTTGATCAAACGAAAAAAGTTACTGCTGGGAAACGTAGAGCGCGTAGTGCTTGATGAAGCAGATGAAATGCTGAGCATGGGATTTCGCGAAGAGCTTGACGCTATATTGTCGGAAACCCCGACTAAAAAACAGACTTCATTGTTCTCAGCCACCATGTCAAAGGAGATTGTCAATATTACAAAAAAATACATGAGCAATCCCGTAGAATTATCATCTGACAGGACGAATAAAGGCATTAAAAATGTGAACCACATTTATTATATGGTTCACAGTAAAGATAAATACGAAGTTCTGAAAAGAATTGCAGATATAAATCCTTCCATTTATGGTATTGTATTTTGCCGAACAAGGCGGGAGACTAAAGAAATAGCCAACAAGCTCATGCAGGATGGCTACAACGCCGAAGCTTTACATGGAGACCTTTCTCAGGCACAGCGTGACAATGTAATGGGCAAATTCAGAGTGCGCCAGTTGCAACTATTAGTTGCCACTGATGTTGCAGCTCGTGGTTTAGATGTTAATGACCTGACACATATTATCAACTATAATTTACCTGACGACTCTGAAGGATATATCCACCGAAGCGGAAGAACAGGAAGAGCCGGTAAAGGAGGCGTATCGATCGCCATCATTCACACACGGGAAACCGGAAAAGTTAAAGAAATCGAGAAAAAAGCCGGAATAACATTTTCCAAAGAGAAAGTTCCAAGCGGAGAAGAAATCTGCCAAAAACAACTATACTCACTCATTGACAAAATGGAAAAAGTGCAGGTTGACGAGAAGCAGATTGAAAAGTTTCTTCCTGTTATTTATGAAAAACTGGAATGGATGAGCAGAGAAGACCTGATTAAACATTTTGTATCCACAGAATTTAACAGATTTCTTGATTACTACAAAAACGCAAGAGACATCAATGTTTCCGAACGAAAAAATTCTGATCGCAAAAATTCCGAAAATAAAAAATTATCAAGGAAGGATAAACGAGCTCAAAATAGCGACACTCCACTTACAAGAATGTATATAAACGCCGGGCTGAAAAACGATTTAAACCCACCACGTTTGATTGGGCTGATTAATGAAGCTTTAGATTCAGGAAATGCGGAAATCGGCAAAATTGATATCATGAAAAAGTTTTCATTTTTCGACTTTGAAGAAAAACTAAAAGATCGGCTTATAAACTCTTTAAATGGAAAAACTTTTGAAGGAGTAACCTTATTTTTAGAAGTTGCAAAAGAAAAACCGGCAGCTGAAGTCTCTTCAACCAGGAATAAAACATACAAAAGTAAAAGAAGCAACAACAGAAACGACAGAAGCAATTACAGCGGAAACGGAAATTCAAAATCCAACTACCGCAAAAGGCGATAATCTTACAATTTCCAAGATTATATTGGGCAAGAACAGAAACCTGGATCGACAATACGCTTCAGGTTTTTTTTATGCCTATTTT
>JBNJFT010000283.1:0-2914 GCA_051747065.1 Bacteroidota bacterium
TTTTAAATTCTACTTTTTAAATTCTTATTTCACAATAAATTTTTTATAGTAAATATCTTTCTGAGTATGAACTTTTAAAATATATGTTCCACGTGAAACGGAATTTAGGTTTAACGAGAATTCCTGCTTATGATTTTCTGAATATTGTTTGTTTTGAATCAGTCTTCCTGTTATTGTATAGATTTCTATTCCCGAAACATCTGTAGGTTGGTTAAACTCAATAAACAACTGACCATTTGTTGGATTTGGATATATTTTGGGTTCCGTTTTGTTATCTTTTCCATCAAAAGTTGATGTTTGATCAGACGTTTTAGGATAGCCTGTGATTTTTACATTGTCTACCCTCCACCATGAACTTGTGCTACCTCCTGTTCCTGATGAAGTATAATGAAAAGCGATGTGAATCTTATCATCGTTAATATCACTTAAGTCAACTTCGCCGGAATGAGTCCATGTCTGGGAATATTCTCCGGGCAAATTGCATGAGAGGGTATCCCATGTTGCTGTCGTTGGAGCATCATCTTCAGAATAATCTGTTGAATATTTAACTACAAGCGCAGGATAGTATGTATCTGCAAAATGAGTCCATGTTTCGAATGAAAGAATTTCACCTGTATAATCATCCGGATTGAAAGAAGGTGTTATCAGCCAGTCATCACAAGCCTCATCACTGTCATATGCATTTATCTCCATATACCCATCTGTTGTACAAGACCAGTCTTCATTGCTTGCCATATCTTTTGTTATCCAGTTTTCCGGAGGACATTCCGAAAAATTTTCCAAAAGGATTGTATCCGGACTTTCTTCGACGGTGAATTCTAAAACAGGAGTCGTGTTCGTTTCAGAGGAATCATCTGTGGCTGATATCTGATAATAAACTTCGGTGTTATTTTCTTGTTCCGGAATGCTGCTGGAGGTAAGGTAGTAATCCCCGCTATCCTCCATAGGAATAGTATTGTTTAGATCATCAGAACTGTTTCCCCATCTGGCTTCTGCTGAAACTACTGTTCCTGTCATATCTGTAATTGAGGCCTTTATGTCCACGGTTTCCGTGGAATCCGGTGCATTAGGCAGGATTTCAATATTTCTGATATTTGGAGGAGTGTTGCCACTGAAATCGCCCCAGATGTAATTGACATATTCCGGATGATCAATAAAGGGGTTTCTGTTCCCTTGTATTTCGTAAATGCTATCATTTCTTGCAATTTCTTTGTCTGAAACCGGGTCATTGTTATGCCACTCTATTAGCATATTCTTTGCCCATTGTTCAAAAGCCGGATAAATAGTTCCGTTTAGTACTGCATCGGCTTGTTCTGAGTTGTTTGCCCAATCTGCAACACGATCTTCATACCGTGTTACCATATAAAAATAAGTTCGGGCAAAATCGCCTTTGTATTCGTCTATAGGTTCAAATATTGTTTCGCTGTATCCTTGATAAGAGCTTGGCCCTTTCTTTGATCCATTTTGATATGTCGTTTCCGGGTTGTCAGTTTCGCCATAGGGATTATTTGAACGAATGGTATTCATGTAACCATCAACCGGATAGAGATGAAAGAGATCTGTTTGCATAGGGCTGTTGCTATCGAACCAGCTTTGAGGCATTGAGTGCTCCCGGCTGTAACATTCTCCTTCCTGACCGGGGCTCCCTGATGAACATTGATCCTCAATAAAGGTATATTCATAAGGAGGATCTCCATCCGGATTGTCTGAGTACATATCCCATACTTTGCCGTTTGGCTTTTTGTCTGTTTTCTGAAAATCAGTCCATAAGTCATCGTAAGACCGGGAATGATGACCATCGATGATCGTGTGAAGTTGTGTTTTCAATGTCGAGTCTATCAGCCCCACTGCTGAATTGTAATAGCCTTCCGGCACCTGGGCTTTAAGAGCGATGGAAAACACAAAAAAGATTGTAAAGAGAAGGTTGAATTTTAACATAATATGGTGGTTTAGCCGGGTTAGTAAAAGTGTTATACGAAATTTTATAAAAATTGTTAGTTCTAAGGATAAAATTTTTAAAGAGATAGTGCTTCTAGACTGACAAAGAAACAAAAGAACGATTGATTTTTATTGTATCTTATTTTTCAGCCCGAATTATTCAAGAATAATTCTGACGCTATTGAAAAACCTGGCTTTTTACTTCAATAAATTTTGCAAAAAGCCGGTTTTTCTAATGCGGGGTTAAATAGAATTTTATAAAACGCTCATTCTTTTAATTGACACATTAAAATATCAAATATGTTTTTCTATATTTCATTGATGGTTAGCTATATCGTATTCTGCCTGCCTGCCTGCCGGCTAGCAGGCATTCTTATAATTATTTAGCCGGGACTTCTGATTTTGCCTATTTAAACTACTCATAAGACCTACTAACTACTAAATACTATCTACTATCTACTTCTCATTTAATTGATGAGCGTTTTAATATTTATTTCTACTCCTGAAATTGCCTAAATTAGTAATAAAAAGGTGGATTTATTGTCCACCTTCTTTATTTGTTTTGAGTAGATGAGGGTATTAGTTTAAAATTAATTTTTTTGTGAATGTATTTGTATCCGTAATAATTTTTATGAAATATATTCCGGATGGCTTTCCGGAAAGATCAATGTGTAAAACTTCTTTATTGATATGCTTTTTGAAAATAATCTTGCCTGTTAAATTGTGTATATGAACCGATCCTTCAGGATTATCTGTTTTAACGGAAATTCTTCCCTCTGTGGGATTCGGATAAATTTTAAATTCATCTCCGGAAAGAGAAGGGTCTATTGAAGTAGTTTCCTCTGTATAATTTGCCGTTAATGTGAGATTTTCAGCGGGCATTGTGTAGTCAAAATCCGCCTCAGTGCTGACCTCTCCATCAGCATCAGTCCAGTTAACAAACTCATACCCGTTTTCAGCTGATGCAGAAAGGCTC
>JBNJFT010000284.1:0-2913 GCA_051747065.1 Bacteroidota bacterium
ACTATCTACTATCAACTATTTACTCAGCAGTTAACAGATGGTCGTTTTAATATTTACCTTTACTTCTGAAATTGCCGTTTTACTCTTAAACTACCCAATAAAAAAGAAGCTCACCTGCCGGACAGATGAGCTCTTTTTGTGAATATTTCGGGAAGCGTGGTTTTTACATTCTACCACATCCGCCATATCTTCCTTTGCCTTTTTTCATGTTTTTATGGTGCATGCCTTTGTTCATTTTCATTTTGTGCTTGTCAAAATAAACTTTTTGCTCTTCATTTAAAAGACTTCTGACTTCCTGATGATGTTTCGCACGGGCTTTATGCTTCTCAGTTCTGATTTCTTCCATTTCTTCTATTTCGCTATTAATTTCATCCATGTCAGGATTGTCTTTTGTTTGAAGAGTTCTTAGTCTTGCACGTTTTTCATTAAGCTTATTGTAATACTCCTTCATTTCTTTCATGTGGGAAATTTTTATTTCCTCAATTTGATTTTCCTGTTCTTCTGTCAAATCAGGGATGTTAGAAAAGCAATTCTGGTGCATTTGCATGTTTTTCTTCATTCCCTGCCCTTTTTGGCTTTGTCCTCTTTGTGCAAAAGAGGAAATTGTTGCAATCATCATTATTCCTGTTAAGAAGATTGCTGTGATTGTTTTTGTTCGTTTCATAATTAATTGAGTTTTAGGTTTGAATATATTAGTGATTATTGATTACACTCTGGGTTGTATCTTGATTTTGGACCATGATCTCTATCTGGCCTATGGTGCTGTCCTTTATGTTTTTCCATTTTTTGTATCAGTTCATTGAATTTTTTCTTTTGAGATGGATTGCAAATCGCTTTAACCTGGATAAAGTGTTCTATAGTTCCCTTCTTTAATTCTTCGTGCAAGTTCCCGATTTGTTTTGCAATCTGTTTAAGTTCTGTTGTATCCGGATTTTCCGCTGACAGTTCTTTCATCATTTCTTCCCGTTTTAGGGATAATTTTCTTACTGTATTATGCTGTTTTTCTTTATTTTTTTCTCTTAAATCGAGAAATTTTGAAAATTGATCTTCATCGAAATTGAGTTCATCCTTTATGAAATGATCAAAGCGGTTTCCTCTTCTTTTCTTATAGTCATCATCTTTGTGGCCTTTATGACGAAAGTCTTTCTCTTTTTTTCCTTTTCTGTTTTCACGCCATGATCTTTCTGAATATTCTTCTTCTTTAGCAGGTGCTTTATACTTTTGATTCTGATAAATAATGGTCCCCAATGCTGCAATATTTATCACAAATAGAAGTATAAGTCCACCAATGAGCAATTGTTTTTTCGTTAATTTATTCATTGCTTTGTCCTTTCTCATTTGGTTGTTCTTGTGCCACCATTTCTGTTTCCAGTGATTCCAGTTGCATTCCGTTTATAAAGTTGCTATCGGCATAAGCCTCTATGAATTCCTGCCTGGAGGAAACTTCATTGCTTGATACTTGTTGCTGGGATTGTACGCCTTGTCCGAGTTGAACGCCAATGAAAATTCCCAGCCCCAGGACAATAAAATAAATTGCAGGCTGAAGAATAACTTTTCCGTATCTCTTTAAAATCGATTGTTCCTTTGCTTTGTTATTTTTCAGTCCTTGTTCTACCCTGGTATAAAAAAACGGTTGATAAGGGATTTTTTCTTCTTTAGCAGAATTCCAAACCCCGGCTATTTGTTTATAAAGTTTCCTGCATTCACTGCATTGCATCAGGTGATTGTAGATTTCTTCAGTTTTATCAGAAGAAAGTTCTCCATCGATGTAGAATAAAAGGTTTTTATGTACTTTGTTGCATTTCATTTTTTTTGTTTGTTTTTCTATTATTATGACACTAAAAAGAATAATTTATTACAGTCTTTAATAATTTATTGATTTTCAGCTTTTTTTATCAGTTTTTTCTGTAATTGTTTTTTGGCTCTGTTGATTAATACTCCGGTTTCCGAAACACTGATTTCCATAACTTCAGCTATTTCCTTATAAGAGAGTTCTTCAAATTTATTTAGAGTTAAAGCTACTTTTTGTTTTTTTGGAAGCTCACCGACAGATTTTTTTAAGGCCGCTCTCATCTCTTCGTTTTCAAATGATTTCTCTTTATTGTCAGTATCATCTTCAATTTTATCTGATATATCGGTGGAGTTTTCAAAAAGCAGGTCCAGGCTGCTTAAAATGTTTTTTCGTTTATAGTCGCGTATAAAGTTCAGGGAATTGTTTACTGCTATTCGATATAACCATGAAGATAATTTTGATTTTCCCTGGAATTTATGGATGGAATTATATGCTTTGATGAAAACCTCCTGTGCAATGTCCATAGCATCTTCCCTGTTATGCACAAAACTGTTGCAGGCATTGATAATCATCTCCTGGTTCTTTTCTACAAGTTCCTTAAAGGCTCCTTCGTTGCCATTCTTTATCTCCCGGACAATTTGTTTATCAGTCATTAATCAATATGCCTTGTTTTATTGTTGAGACACTGAAGTTGGAGAATTATTACAAAAAAATACAATTTTTTAAATTGCATTAAAAATCACTATTTTACAAACAAAAATAAGAATTCTTTTGTTTGAAAAACCGGAATTGTGATAACATTTTAGTGCACTTATATATATTTGTGCTTTATTTGAAATAAGTTATAAATATAATTCCAAAATGAATATAGAAATCAGGATTGCTGAAAAAGTTGTAGAAGCTGTAAGATCATTGTATGAGAAGGATGTTAAAGTTTCTGACATACAAACTCAGCGTACAAGAAAGGATTTTGAAGGTGATTTAACCGTGGTGGTGTTTCCATTACTCCGTTTGTCTAAAAGACCTCCTGAGCAGACTGGTGAAGAAATTGGGAATTACCTGAAGGACAATGTTTCAGAAATAGCAGATTTCAATGTTATTAAAGGTTTTTTAAATCTTAC
>JBNJFT010000285.1:0-2907 GCA_051747065.1 Bacteroidota bacterium
ATTCTTTGAATATCCTTCTCGTGAATGATCGGGCTGATGCTTTTGCAACAGTTTGCACACTCCAGGCAATCCATTTCTTCAAACAAATCGTCGTGCAACAGATGAACCACATCATCCAGTTTTCGTTTATTTTTCCACCGCTTTAACTTCTTCAGAAAGGATTTGTTGGATGCCTCTTCCCGATGGGCTTTTTCTCTCAGTTTTGCAAGTTCTTTGTCATTCATTTGGCCTGATAAAAAAGTTTCGGGTTCTCCTCCATCCGGGAATCCTTCTCACTTGCGACATAAACAATCCGGCAATTACAAGTCCGATACCGGCCATCTTAATAACACTCAGGGTTTCTCCCAGAAGGAAAAAGGCAAAAATTGCCGTCAGCACGGGTATAGCATTTGTAAATGCATTGGATTTCGTAACGCCGATCTTCTGTATAGAAAAAGTAAAAAAGATGAAGGCAAAAGACGAACCGAAAAACGCTAACTCAAGCATGGGCACCACAGCCTCTTTTACATAACCGACGGACATAAAATGATCATATTCAAATATAAAAAACAAAGGAGCAAAAAAGAAAATTCCAATAATATTGTGATAGGTCACGATGCTGATGGAATTGTATTTTCCTGACAGTTTCTTTATAACAATACTATACCCAATACCCGCAGCTACAGCAAGAAATAGCAGCAAGATACCCACAGCATTCACTTCAATTTCCACATCGCTATTTCTGCTAAAAATCACAAAAGCAACACCAACAATGGAAACCACAATTCCAGTAAAATTCAGTTTCGTTATCTTCTCCTTAAAAAAGTAGGCTGTGGCAAAAGGACTAAAAAGTGGTATAGTAGAAATAATTACCGCGGATAAAGTAGAAGAAACAAGCTTAACGCCAAAACTTTCACACAAAAAATACAAAAAAGGCTGAAAAAAAGTCACCAGCACAAAGTATTTCAAATCTTTAAAATGAACCCGCTGTAATTTGCCCAGAGGGTACATCAGAATAATGAGCATAATTGAAGACAAGATCAGTCGAAAGAGGACGGTAGTGATGGGATTATAGGCTTCGTACACCATTTTGTACCACACATAGGTGAGGCTCCAAAAGGTCATTGCGAGTATAATGCTGATGTATGCGGCTATAAGATCTTTCTTCATTGAATTGAATTATAATAAATTTCGCCCGGCAAAAATATCTTAATTTTTATTCTATCCAATTAAATGAAAATATGTTTTATTGAACAGATTTTAAAAGGAAATTTTGATTATTTTTATAACGTTGTTTAAATAATACAAAGAACCATGGCAGTAGAATCAACAGAAATACTAATCAAAATAAGGAAAATTGTTCGCTCTGTGAATCTTGAATCAAAAAAGATCCAGAAGGAATATGGAGTCAGCATACCCCAAATTCTTTGTTTGGATTACCTGAACAATGCAAAGAATTACCAGGCCACTCAAAAACAATTGCGAGATTACTTAAACCTGAATTCAAGTACGGTTACAGGAATAATCAATCGCCTTGAAAACAAAGGATTTCTTGCACGATTGCCAAAAAGAGAAGACAAACGCACCACCCACATTGTTATGACATCAAAAGGAGCTGAATTATTGAAAAAGACTCCTTATCTGATGCATGAAAGACTAACAAAAAAATTAGAAGATGTACCCGATGATCATACAAGTGACATTAACTCTGCGCTGGATCTAATTATTCATTATCTGGGTATAGATGATGTTGATGCGTCACCATTGATCACTGTGGACGATAAGATATAAGCAGCAAAAATGGGGAAGGAATAATATTTTGGAAAAACACACAATTGTATTAAATTTGTCGTGCAGAAACAATATTCAACTTTAATGAAATACTTGAACATCACTTAATACATATTTCAATCAAAATCAATATTTTTACCGAAAAACTAACCAAAATAGAAAACAATTTGATGTTTATTGTGTACAGAATGTTTGTACACAACTAAACCCCACTATTCATGGATGATTTATTTAATATATCCGAACTAATAAAGCTGCGAAGGGAACTCCACAAGAATCCCGAGAAATCAGGAGAAGAGAAAGAAACAGCAAAAAAAATAAAGTCTTTTCTAAAAAAATATAAGCCAGACAATATCATTGAAGAAATTGGAGGACACGGGATAGCTGCAATATTCAAGGGAAAAGAAGAAGGCCCGGCAGTTTTATTCCGCTGCGATTTAGATGCATTGCCAATAGATGAAATCAATACTTTCAGCTATAAATCCAAAAATAAAGGTGTTGCACATAAGTGCGGGCATGACGGGCACATGTCAATAATGTCGGGCTTAGCACAAGTTATTTCTAACAATCGTCCCGAAGCAGGAAAAGTTATTCTGCTTTACCAACCCTCAGAAGAAAATGGGATGGGTGCCGGGTATGTTTTGGATGATCCAAAATTTGACTCCATCCGGCCTGACTACGTTTATGCGTTACATAATCTCCCGGGATTTCCAAAAAGGTCAATAATAACCAACTCTCAAATCTTTGCTTCAGCATCCAAAGGCATGATTATAAAGCTTCACGGAAAGACTTCGCATGCAGGAGAACCGGAAAACGGACTTTCACCGGCTATCGCAATGGCTGATCTTGTTAAAGAATTAACCTACCTTCCTGAAAAAGAGAGTTTTGAAGGCTTCGCTCTTGTTACCGTAATACATGCCAGGCTTGGAGAAATAGCCTTTGGCACTACGCCTGGTTATGCAGAAGTAATGGCAACTTTGCGCTCGCATACGAACGAAGACATGGAAAAACTTTCGGAAAAAGCTATCGGATTAGTACAAAAGCATACCAAACAACATAAATTAGACTATGAAACAGAGTGGACGGAAGAATTTCTCGCCACGGAAAACAATAAACAAGCTGTTCAAACTGTTGAAA
>JBNJFT010000286.1:0-2896 GCA_051747065.1 Bacteroidota bacterium
CAGGCAGGCAGAATGAAGAATGCCTACCTGCAGAATACGATATAGCTAACTATCAACGGAATATAAAAAAATAGTATCTGATGCTTTAATGTGGCTGATGGCTCTTGCGCACCTCTCTGATTCTCCTGCCCAATTGAAGCAGAGCGGCGGAATTGCAAATTCCGCCGAGCATCTTGTACGTCGTTTTGTTTTATCCGAAAGTATCTGATACTTTAATGTGTTAATTAAAAGAATGAGCGTTTTATAAAAACCTATTTAGGCGCATTCAGAAAAACTTAAAACTATAATTATTAGCTTATTACAAGTCTGAATAATAATTGTCAACACTAAAATTAACCAAAATTATCAAAAAACGAGGTTACGGAATTATCGAGAAAAAAAGAACTCACAAAACTTTAAGGTATTCTAATGCGGATTATGGAGAGCAATTTGTTTATCCATTATGTGCTGCATATTAACTGCCTACTGCAAAGTGCTTACTGCTTACTTGCTACCCTGCTTTTTAATCACTTTTGCATTTTTCGGGGTTTTCCTTTGCTTAATTTTGTCACAAACTTCTTATAATTCAGCATATTGCTTATTCCTGAATACGCCTAAACACCTTAACAATAGAACAATTCAACAATAAAACAATAAAACAACAAAATCAATCCGAAACAAAGGAATTATTGTCTTTATAAATATCCGGTATTTTAGCGTTTCCAAGCTGGATGCGTTTTATTTCCTTGTTATTGGAAATTGTTACCTGATGCTGGTCTTTGTCTTTCCAGATGGAAGCATCTTTCCGGATTTTCTCTTTTGAACCGTCTTTGTATCCGATAGTCAATTCAGCTGGCACAGGTAAACTTCCCTTCTTCAGGATTTCGATCTGATGTTCCCCGTTTTCACTTTTCACATTGCCAAGCGCCAAATCTGGATATCCAAGTTCGAAAAACCATGGTTTCCAGTACCAGGAAAGCTCCTGGTCCAATACATCCTCAAAAGTGAAAAAGAAATCGTATGGCGTTGGTTTTTTCCACATCCATCGTTGAATAAACTCTTTCATTGCTTCGTGAAATTGTTTTTCACCAATCATATCCCGTAGAAAATAAAATGCATTAGCGGGCCTGACATAGGCGTGCATACGATATGCAGAATAGTCGCTGATTGTATAACTTTTTACCATGAGGGGAATTTCCTTCATGTTTCCGGCATTTTTTTCAAAACCTTGCAATATGCCAATGTAAGGATCGAAATCATCCACAAGCTCTTTTTCTACTTCTCTGGGCAAAAATGATATAAGGCCCTCGTCCATGAATGCATAGAAAGATTCATTCGTCATTACAGTGAATGGAAAATAATTGTGGCCGATTTCGTGAGCTGTAAGATGAACTGTTTCCTGGTATGAGGGTGCATCGCCATCATTGATCATCATTGGGAATTCCATGCCTCCACTGCCATTAAATGCAGTTAGTTTGGGATAAGCGAATGGAACTCCAAAAATTTCATCTGAAAATAAATCAATGGTTTTGCGGCTAATCTCTGCCACCTTATCAAAATTTTCAGTATTCTTGTTATAGACAGCGTCTACAAAAGTTCTTTTTCCTTTAGCTGAATCTACTTCAACACTGGTGCCGTCCCAGATGTATGATTTGCTGGTTGCGAAAGCAAAATCAGGAACGTTTTTTGCTTTGAAATGCCATGTTTTTTTATCACTATCTTTTAGAACTTTATTGTTTTCTAAATCCTCCGGTGAAACTATCGAAATCACTTCATCACTCTGTTTTGCTTCATCGATTTTTTCAATCACAGAATTTTTATAATTATCTTCTGGATTCTGATTTAACCCTGTCGCCCAAACCATGTAATCGCCCGGTAATGTCAGCTTTACGTCAAAGTTGGCGAAATCGTAATAGAATTCGGCTGATCCGGTGAATGGATGAGTGTCCCATCCCGAAATGTCATCATAAACAGAAACGTGTGGATACCAGTATGCAACGAACCAATTATCTTCTCCATATCGTCCCATGCGTATTGCAACCTCTGTTGGCAATTCAACTTTCCAATCCAGTGAAATCGTAGTTGATTCATCCGGCAATACAGGTTCAGATAGTGCAATTCGCTGAACGGTAGTTGGCTGTCCCATTAACTTGGGTTTTGTATTGGAATTTGCTTCTTGCCCATCAATCTTTAAGTTATTGATTTCAATACCGCTATGAAGATCCTGTGAAGGAATTCCGAAATCTCTTTCTATTCCTTCTTTAAAGAAATTCATATAAATCCGTAAAACCAAGTTGTTTAATGTGTCGGGGCTGTTGTTTTTATATGTGATTGTTTCTGTCCCTTCCAAAAGCCCACTTTCGGGATGAAATTCCGCTTCTATTTGATAATCCGCGCTGTTCTGAAAATAATTTTCACCTGGCTTACCCGAATAAGAACGAGTGCCGTTTTTATAAGCTTTTTTCACTTCTTTGGGGATAAAAATATCTTTATCCTGGGCAAACACTTCACCCACAAATAAGATGGTGACGAAAATAATAAGTGACTTCTTCATAAATTATATTATTTTGTGATCGTAATTTGACTTGTTATTAATTTATTGCTCTGATATATATGTTTATTTCATTATCTTCAGCATTAATCAATTTTGACATTACTGCAATAAAAAAGTTTAATATTACAAAATCAGAAGAATGTTAGGCAAATAAGTTTTTATATTTTTGAACAAAACTACAAAACTTTGGGCAACAAGTATTTTCAATTTAAAGAGTTTACTATCTGCCAGGATCAATGCGGAATGAAGGTGGGCACGGATGGCGTATTGCTTGGAGCCTGGGCCAGCCCGGCTGGCAAGGAAAATATTCTTGATATTGGCACAGGAACCGGTTTAATTGCCATTATGATGGCTCAAAGATCG
>JBNJFT010000287.1:0-2893 GCA_051747065.1 Bacteroidota bacterium
GACCAAAGACCTGATGACCGCTTTTTACAGGCATCTTTTAGCAGGAAACAGCTACCCGCAGGCCCTCAGGCTGGCCAAGCTCGATGCCATCGAACAAGGCGTCGTGCCCCTGGACTGGGCGGGAATTGTGCTGATGGGGAGTTGATTAGGGCACCCATATACACTTATTAAACATAATTCCGCAAAGAACCAGCCATTACACAATCTTAGCGAATCATTGATTCTTTACTTACTTTTTTGAAAAACATAATACATTTGATTACACCAGAATCAAACCAATCAGCTCTGCCAATACCACCACTATTTTTCCGGATAACGGATTATTGCCAAAAGTGCAATAACATCGTTAAATCAGCAACTTAGTAAGGGAATTCGAAGTTGTTTTAATGGATATAGAAACAATGTGGTTATGGGGACGTTGCCATGCATTTAAACAGAAATTCTCACCAAACAAGCATTAGTACACAAAACAATCTTTAAATTAGCAGTTTTGGAAAAAACAAAAAATGAAAGACACAGAAATTGAAATATTTCAATCCGAAGATGGAGTAACAGAGGTTCAGGTTAAGTTTGAAAAAGAAACCGTATGGCTTTCTCAGAAACAAATGGCCCATCTTTTCGACAAAGATACGGACACCATTGGGCTCCACCTTAGAAACATCTATAAATCAGGCGAATTAGACACAGAATCAACTACCGAGGAATCCTCGGTAGTTCAAGAAGAAGGTAAAAGAAGAGTAAAAAGAAAACTCAACTTATACAATCTTGATGCAATTATTTCTGTAGGATATAGAGTAAATTCTAAAAGGGGTATTCAATTTCGAAAATGGGCAACCCAAAAATTGAAAGAATACTTAATAAAAGGTTATGCAATAAACGAACAACGATTAGCCCAAAAGAATGAACAACTAAAAGAGCTCCAAAAAACAGTAAAAATATTGGATAAAGCCCTAAATTTCAAAACACTCTCCAATAATGAAAGCATCGGATTATTAAAAATAATAACTGATTATTCATACGCGTTAGATATATTAGACCAATATGATTATCAAAAACTTGAAATCAATAACACATCAGAAAAGGAACTATTTCATTTAAACTATAAAGATGCTATTAAACAGATACAAATAGTTAAAGAAACCTATGGAAATAGTGGTTTATTTGGTCATGAAAAAGATGATTCATTTAAAAGTTCTATTGCAACAATTTATCAGACTTTCGAAGGAGTAGAGCTATATCCGAGCATAGAAGAAAAAGCAGCAAATCTTTTATACTTTATAACCAAGAATCATTCATTTACCGATGGGAACAAACGGATTGCAGCATTTTTATTTTTATATTTCTTAGAAAAAAATGGCCTACTCTTTAATGAATTTGGAAACAAAAGAATTGCAGATAATACGTTAGTCGCATTAACACTTATGATTGCTGTAAGCAAACCAGAAGAAAAAGAAACAATGATTAAAGTAATTGTAAACTTGATAAATAAGAACAATTAAAACGCATGGCAACAATGCTATATACGCCAGTCGTGGCATCCACAGCATATTGAGGGTTTCGTATTACCCAAAACCATGCTTTCAAGCTGATAAATCCACAGCTGGTCTGAAAGCCACGCCCAGGCGCATATAGCCGGGACGTTGCCGGCAAGGCTAATGACCACAGATGCGGAGAAAATTGCCTTTAATTAACGCAAAAAATGCGGAGAGAATCCACTATATTTAGGGCCTGCTGAAAAATTCAGCAGGCCCTACTTACCGAAAAATTGCAATCTCTACAAAAAAGATGATCATGTGTAAAAATAGTCTTTTAGTATTTTTTTGTATTTCTTTCATTGTTTGTATGAATGGGAAATTATCCGGTCAAAAGAAGTTGCGACTAATTGATTGTTTCGAGATAGCCGTAACTAACGGAAGTGAAATAAAAAACGCCGGGTTGGAATTTGAAAATGCACAAAAAGAATTGAAAAGTGTTAAGCAAAACCCTTTTCCAACCTTAAATGCATCGGTTTCTCATAACTTGAATTACAATTCCGGGGACAAACCGCTTTTTGGACAATATTCGGGCAATCTGACTGCATCAGGGAGCATGCCGGTTTTTGAATGGCTTAATGTATGGAAGGAAATACAGTTGGCCAATCGTGCTGTAGATTACCAAGAGACTAAAGTTGATCAACAAAAATTCTCTCTTTTGTTATCTGTTACTGAAGAATTTTTTAATCTTTTGCTCCGCCATGAGCAGTTAATGGCCGGGAAACGACAACTGGCCATCACCGATACAATTCTTAAGAACACGAAAGAACTGTATGAGGCCGGAAAAATAATCTCCACTGACGTGGAAGAATCAAAACTGCAATTTCTGAAAGAAAAAAAGAATGTGATAAATTCCGAAAATGCATTTAATCAGGCATTAGTATCTTTAAAGAAAGTCATGCAGGTATCAGGGAATATTGAAATAGACTATAACCATTATTCTGACAAAAAGCCCCTAAGTCAATTATTAGCAGCAGGATACGAAACTTTTGAAAAAAGGGCTGTAGATAATAACCCATATCTTAAACTCTTGTCAATTCAGAAACAACAAGCAGAGATCAATCATCAAATTACAAAAAGTCTAAATCGCCCTTATCTTGACCTTAACTATTCACTTTCAAGCAATTATTCTGAAACCTCTTTGAGGAATAGCAATATGGGGATTTACGACAACCTGGAAACTTCTTTTGGAGGATTTATCGAGTTAAAACTGACCATTCCGATTTTTAACCGTGGGAACTACAAAAAACAAAAAGCGGTAGCAAGGAATAATATTCAAAAAAAACAAAATAACTTTGATTTAGAGTTGTCGAATTTGACAACGCTGCTTAATCAGCAATATCAGGAAGCACAATCAACAA
>JBNJFT010000288.1:0-2890 GCA_051747065.1 Bacteroidota bacterium
TCGCTTTGCTTAATTTTGCCGATAAATTCTTACAATTCAACAGGTTGCTTACTTCTGAAGGTGTCTTTTTTGTCCATATGTGATCTGCTATTAACATGGGAACAGTAGTATTTTTATGTGTTTCCTGTATTATTCCATTATACGTTGCAGAGACGCACGGCCGTGCGTCTCTGCAATGTACAATGGAATAACAAATGGGCATAATACGTGAGCTACAGAAAGCCTACGCATAACAGTACTGCATTCTATAATCTAAAACTCTCCCCGTCCCTCGAAATCCTCATCTTCACCGTTAACACCTCTCTTCTTATCTTTATAATTGTTAAAACTATAACTTAAACTTAACCTGAAGATCGGAGACTCTCTTTCAAAACGGTTGTATTCTCTAAAATCGTCGCCGGTGGAAGTTCTTTCGTGCTTCATAGTCTGGAATAAATCCCTAACGCTGAGAGTTACATTCAGTTTCTTATCCAGCATTGATTGTTTAATTGCAGCGCTAGACATCAGAAATCCTTCGCGTTCTCCTTGAGCAGTGGCAGATGGGCCGCGGTAACCGGCCATAAGTTGTATTCTTGTGCTTGTGGGGAGCTTAAAAGTATTTGTTAATCTAGCATTCCAGTTATTACTCTTTGCAGAAACATCCTCACCTGTTACGTTTCCTTCTATTGTATACCTATAAAGGCGCGCATTGGCATTCAAATCCCACCATTTATAGAGGCTTGTGTTTATCATGGATTCAAAGCCATAGGAAGTTTCTGTATCCAGATTTTCAAATGTTCTGAGCATTTCTTCGTTTTCACCCCTGGTACGAATTCTGTCAATTTCATCCGTAGTTCGTCTGTAATAGCTCTCTATCGAGAAGAATGACTTATTGAAGCTCTTCTTATAACCCAATTCATAAGAATCGGTATACTCCGGTTTCAAATCTGGATTACCGATTCGTTTTGAGTATTGGTCCGGTTGCCTGGGGAACGGGTCAAGATACCAGCTCCTTGGCCTTCGTATCCTTCGGCTGTAGCTTAGGAAGATCTGTTCTCCCTGATTTAATTCTTTTGAAAAATGGGCTGATGGAAATATGTCAAACCGGTCAATCTTATAAGTTGAGTCCATCATATTCTGACTTAATTGTCGGTTTGTATATTCTCCTCTTAGTCCGAGTTTGTAATCAATGTCTATGATTTCACCATGATAAGTAGCATACAGGGCATGTATCAGACGTTCGTAGTCGTAGGAATTGCGGAGATCATCGATTGTATTCCAATTGTCGTTTTCAAAATCAAACTGTTCTACCTCGTACTGATTATCACTATAATCGTAAGAGCCCATATAACCGGCTTCTAATTTCCCTTGCGAGGTAGGCCTTGTGTAATCAAGTTTAACCTGAAGTTCGTCTTCCTCCCCTGTTTCTGTATTTCGTTCTTTATAATTTTCCGATATAATTTCCCATTCCGAATTGGTGATGTCACTTGCCCATTGATTTTCATCATCGCTTGCAGAATTTGAATAATAAATGGAACCATCCAGCTTATGGCCTTCCTCATCGAATTCATTCTGATAATCAAAGGATAAAGAATAATAATCGTGATCAATTAAAAAATCGCTGTTTGATACACTATAATTTGTTGGTATATCACTGGGTATTATTGCCCTGGTAGTTTTCCTTTCCATATCGTGGCCAAAACCAAAATTCCCCAGTTTTCCTGAAAGCGATATTGTACTGGATTCTGTTAACTCATAATCAAACCCGGTTTTAAAAGAATAACCGCTTCTACCCATACTTCTCTCGACATCCTGGTTAATAAATGTGGTTGTATCTGAGTCTTCGCTGTATAATTCGCGTTCAGAGCGGCCATCCATATCAAAATTAAAATCGCGGTAATCAAAGGAGCCAAAAAAGTTGAACTTCCCGGTTTGATAATTAAGGTTTACGGAAGCATCATATTTGTCGTTTGTCCCGGCAGTAGCCTTGATTTGCCCATTCAATCCTTTTTCCTTTTGCTTTTTTGTAATCACGTTGATGATCCCTGCAGTTCCTTCAGGATCATATTTTGCGGAAGGATTCGTAATGATTTCAATGCTTTTGATTCGACTTGCGGCCATTTGCTGTAATGCATCGCTCCCTTCAAGCACAGAAGGCTTGCCGTTTATTAGTACTCTAAAACTTCCACTTCCCCTGAGTTCCACATTTCCTTCAACATCTACTTCAACAGAAGGAACATTTTCCAGCACTTCAACAGCAGAGCCACCTTCAGCACTATAATCCTGCCCTACATTAATTACCTTTTTATCAACTTTATGTTCAACATCTACCCGGTCTCCTGTGACTTCTACTCCCTCAATCTCATGAGCCGCTTGTTCAAGGTAAACAGTATCGGTACTAAATTTTTGATTGCGTGGGTTTACGTTAATATCTTCAACAATTTTCTTTCGGAACCCTACGAAGTCAAATTCCAGATAATATTTGCCAAACTTAACTTTGCCTAAGGTAAATTTCCCGTCTACATCTGTTACTGTGCCATCTACCATAGTTGAATCTTTGGCCTTAAACAGCACAGCATTAACATATTCTATAGGCGACTCTGCCTGCTCATCTAATACAACACCTTCAATTTTACCCTTTGGCTTATAACTTCCGCCTCTTTCTCCTCTTTGTCCGAAGCTCTCATTTAATAATAGCAATAAAAAAGTCAATGTGATTAGTAAAAGCGTGGTGATTCTTTTCATTTTTTTGTGTTTATTTCATTCAACAATATATCTTCTCCCGGTTAGACACAAAAAAATTTGATTTATTACACTTATGGGGATTAAATGTATATATTTTTAAAGTAATAGTTTGTGTAATTTGATAATTCCTGAAGTAGCGGCTAATAGTTTAGAATACAGAATACAG
>JBNJFT010000289.1:0-1559 GCA_051747065.1 Bacteroidota bacterium
CCATGGGACAGGAAGCAAACTATGGAAAGCCTGAGAAATCTAACTGTTGAAGAAACTTACGAACTGGCAGACGCTATTATCAAAGAAGATATGCCTGAAATAAAAAAAGAATTAGGCGACTTACTGATGCATATTGTATTCTATGCAAAAATAGCTGAAGAAAAAGATGAATTTACGATCACGGATGTAATAAACTCAGTTTGTGAAAAACTTATATCCAGGCACCCGCACGTCTTTTCAGACACCAAAGTAAAAGATCATAAAGAAGTTGAAAAGAACTGGGAACAAATAAAGATGACTGAAGGGTACAAATCCATCTTATCGGGAGTGCCGGATTCTCTGCCTGCCCTGGTAAAATCGAACCGAATTCAGCAAAAAGTAAGAGGCGTTGGATTCGACTGGGACGAGAAAGAACAGATATGGGACAAAATCCATGAAGAACTTGGTGAATTGCAGAAAGAAGTTAAAGATGAAAATCATGAGAAAACGGAAGCCGAATTTGGCGACCTTTTATTCTCAATCATAAACGCAGCCCGCCTATATGATATCGACCCGGAAAATGCTTTGGAAAAAACAAATAGAAAATTCATCAAACGATTTAAATACCTGGAAAAAGAAACACTCAGCAAAGGGCAGTCCCTGAAAGATATGAATCTTAAACAAATGAACGCAATATGGGAAGAAGCCAAAAAGGAAGATTGAGTTGATTCAGTTGATTAAGTTAATTGGGTTAATTGAGTGGATTGAGTTGGAGACGAGACTGTTCAAAAAAGCATGCCGGAGAGAGGGAGTGCTCAAAAAACTGTGTCACTTTGCAACACGCAACAAGTTTACAATTCAACAATAAAACAATATTCTAATGCAACTATTTACTGTATTAATACGTTAATTAATTCAATCTAAGCTAACATCAATTTGTAGACTGATTATTGTGAGGTATGGAAGAAAATGACTTATTGAATAAGCTTTACAAGCAAATAGATGCTTTAAAGAAAGAGAATGAAATCCTTAGAGAAAAAGTTAAAGGCAAAAACTCAGGCAACCAAAATACAGTTCCAGCTGAGAATTTAAAGCCAGAAGCTGACGAAAATTTCCACAAAGAAATTGTGGAAAATATGACAGAGTTAGTCAGCATAACAGACCCAAGAGGAAAATATACCCACCTTAGTCCCTCTCATTATCAGATACTTGGATATACGTCCGAAGAGTTAGAAGGAAAATCGATCTTTGAATTTCTACATCCAAATGATACAGCCCCAGCCTACTCACTATTTAAAGAAAAAATAAAAAAGCAATCATCCGGAAAGGCCGAATACAGATATCAAACAAAGAATGGAAAATATCTATGGATGGAAACGATTGGAAAAACGCTTCTGGATGAAAACAATAAGCCAAAAGGTGCAATATTTACGACCCGCGAAGTTACAAAACAAAAAATTGCCCATGAGAAATTAACCTTTCTATCTGAATCCGGCACCAAATTTTTACAAATTCCTACAGAAGAAGAACTTTTTCAATACATCGGAAGAAAATTGAAAAAGAAATTCAGAAAAGCCATT
>JBNJFT010000289.1:1659-2883 GCA_051747065.1 Bacteroidota bacterium
CAATCCAAAACATACCCGCCGGAAAAAGAGTCTCTTTTCCTTTCCCAGATTATTAAAAACAGCAAACAACTGTTAACTCTCATAAATGACATTATAGACATATCAAAGATTGAAGCATGCCAGTTAAAAATCGACGAATCAGAAGTAAACTTAAATGTGCTAATGGATGAACTCTTCAATCTCTTCGATAAAGAAAGAAATGAAGAATTAAAACTAATTTCACATAAGGGTTTAAAAGAAGAAGAAAGTAATGTGATAACCGATCAGGACCGATTAAAACAAGTAATGAACAATCTGCTAAGCAACGCTTTGAAGTTTACCGAAAGCGGTTCGGTGACGTTCGGTTATGAAAAAAAGGATGAAAACACTTTGTTGTTCTATGTTAGAGATACAGGAATAGGTATCTCAAAAGAACAACAGAACATTATTTTTGATCGTTTTAAACAAGCAGAAGACGGAACAACAAAAAAATTCAGCGGCACAGGACTTGGACTGGCAATTTCCAAAGAGCTGACAGAATTGATGGGTGGAAATATCCGGGTAACATCACAAAAAAAGAAAGGTTCCGAATTTGCTTTTACCATCCCGTTTAAACAGGGAAGAAACACAAAAACACAGGCAACAGAAGATTCAAAGCCTACTGTTTATAACTGGTCTGATAAAACAATATTGGTCGTAGAAGACAACGAAGCCAATTATTTATTTCTTCAGGCGTGTTTAGCAGAAACCGGCTGTACGGTAATCAGAGCATCAGACGGCAAAACAGCAATCGAAAAAGGCATACAGAGCGATACAATTGACTTGATATTAATGGACATACAGCTGCCTGAAACCGACGGAATCACAGCAACCAAAGAAATTAAGAAACACAAGAGGAATTTACCCATTATCGCACAAACAGCATACGCAATGCAGGGAGATAAGGAAAAGACTCTTGATGCAGGCTGCAACGATTATATAGAAAAACCGATTGACCCTCAGAACCTGTTAAAGATAATTTCAACTTTCTTTTAAATAGCAGATTCAGAAGTAGAGGATAAATTTCAGAACTCCTGATCCCCCCATTGTAAATCAATAACTTGTGAAATTATAAAAACAATCTAAATTGTCGTAAATCTGTCGCTTTTTTAAATTTCTGACACTTTAATTGTTTGAATTTTAAATATTTAAATTATTGTTTTAGAAAATTATTGTATTCCCGGCTTAAAAAATGAACATTTTAAT
>JBNJFT010000290.1:0-2852 GCA_051747065.1 Bacteroidota bacterium
ATGCTTTTCACCATTATTGTCTTCATATCGAAGGTCGTTGCATTCGGGATGGCTTTTAAGCAAAGTAAGCGCCCAGTAATAATACCTCAGCCCGTCGCCAACTCGATTTTCATTGATAGCTTTTTGTGCATTGTCCACAAAATCATAAATTTTATCTTTTCGGTTTGCAAAGACTTTTTCAACATTTTCGCGTTCAATGTAGCGAAATACCTCGGCATCCGGTTCATTACTGATCACAATGCGTTCGGTGTTATGCAGGGTGGCATTGGAATAGGTATTCACTACAGATTCAACTTTTTCTTCAAACTTATAGTCATCATCTTCTTCGGTTGATTCCTCTTCCTTAACAAAATGCTCAAATTCGCTTTCTACCTCCACAGATATCTGGCTTATTAACATTTGTAAGGCTTCATTATCAGCTTTTTTGAGAGTTGTGCCAGAGCCTTCTCCCCACAAATAATTTTCCCTGTCGGTTTTGATCTGGTCAACGGTTTGAGCTTCTGAGAAAATGAATGCCCCGATTAATAAGGAAAAAATCAATAGTGCTTTTGTAAAATGTGATGTCATAGATTCTTGTTTTGTTGAATTGACGGCAAACCGAAAATAGATAATTTTATTGGAAAATCAATATTTTAAAACTTTAACATAATTATTCATGGAAATTCGAACTGAGACAAAAGACGATATATAAATAAGTATTAAATAAGGATAAAAGAATTTGAGACCCATCTCTTTATGCGCCCTGGATTTCCAGGTTTGTCAGGCCAATCTTTTTGGCATGAGTAATTGCTTCATTATATTCTTTATAGGTAATGCGGCGGGATATTTTTGGATAATTTTTTGCTTTATAAACAGGTGAATATTGCGACATCAGGTTGATATAGGTGTCTTTGGGCAGATTTTCTGCAATCCAGCCCAAGACATCTTTTGTTCCGCTAACTTCATTGGGCAATACAAGGTGTCTTACCATCAAACCATTATAGATTTTTCCGTCGTTTGAAGGTTTTGCTGTTCCAACCTGGCTGTGCATTTCGAGAAGGGCTGTTTTTGCCATCTCCGGGTAAGTCCTGGCACCGTTTGAATATTTTGCCGCCGTAGCGCTGTCAAAATATTTGAAATCCGGCAAATAAATATCTACAATTCCATCCAGCAATTTCAATGTTTCTACCTTTTCGTATCCACTTGTATTATAAACCAGGGGAAGCGTTAAGCCGTTTTCTGCAGCTACATCCAACGCTTTGACAATATGAGGTATGTAGTGTGTCGGTGTTACGACATTGATGTTTTCACAGCCCGTTTTTTGTAAACCCAGCATCATTTGAGCAAGGTCATCAATACTTCTGTCTTCGCCTTCACCTTTCAGGCTTACCTGCCAATTGATACAATACACGCAACGAAGGCTGCAATTTGTGAAAAATATCGTACCGGAACCTCCATCACCTACGAGAGGTGGTTCTTCTCCAAAGTGCGGATTGAAAGAAGATATTTCTAGTTGGGAAGTAGCCTCGCAATCGCCTTTTTGCCCGTCTAATCGTCTGTTCTCACATTCCCTTGGGCAAAGGTCGCATATTTTCATCTTTTGCCAGAGAATGTCACCACGCTGCTTTAATTCCCCTTTTCGATGCAATTTTAAATACCCGGGTTCAAAAGAACTGTTTGTAAGGCCATTATGTTTGCTGTTGTTTGAATTTTCTGAAAATACCATATTTTTTGGCCCTCTTTTGTTTTGAGAAAATAGAAGAGAAAAAAACGAATTAAACATCAATAGTAAGAATGAAATTCGGAAAATTTGTTTAAAAAATCTTCTTCTGGAATAAAACTTGTTTTTATTTCCGGGAAAGTTCATTTGAATATCTTTTTTTGAACCATATAAGGCATATAAGGTCATATAAGAAGAATAAAACAACACTTATGTGTTCTTATGTTCCTTATGTGGTTAAATAACTCAGTTATTCTCTAAATTTCTATATAATTCATTAACAAAAGTGCGTTGGCCTTCTTTGTATATATGGGTGGTGTTAAAATTGATTAGTAATCCTTTGGGAACATCTAATAATTTCATATAAGTTAATATTTGTGCTTCATGTATTGGTAATATTTTTTCTACGGATTTCAATTCAACGGCTAAAGCATTTTCTATGAACAAATCACAACGCAACTCTGTGTCTATTTCTACATCTTTATAAATAACCGGAACTGATAATTCTGATTGAAAATCCAGTCCTCTCAAAACAAGTTCTTTTTTCATGCATTTATGATAAACGCTTTCGATTAACCCCGGGCCAATTTCTTTATGAACTTCAATCGCAGCTCCGTTCACCTGATAAACAAGGTCTTTTAAATACTTTTTTGTTATTTTCATGACTTTTTTTCTGCAAAATACAATTTTTTTTAATGAACCATATATAAGGTCATATAAGAAGAATAAAACAACACTTATGTGTTCTTATGTGACTTATGTGGTTAATTTATATTAAGTGTGTTTTCGAGATAACTTTTTTTAAATAAACGAAAAACTATAAAGAAAGATTTTATAGTAGTCGTAAAAAAGAAGAGGAAAAAACAATTGTTTATCTGTACAATAGGGATTTATTAAGTATAAATTCGGATACTCAATTTTAATTAGGATTTTATAAAAAGCTCATTCTTTTATTTACACATTAAAATACCAGATACAATTTTTATATTTCGTTGATAGTTAGCTTTATCGGATTCTGAATTCCGTATTCCGTATTCTGTATTCTTATAGACATTTAGCCGGTACTTCTGAAATTGCCTATTTAATTTATGAATAGTTCAGTCTAAGTGGAAAAAAACAAAATAGCATTTCCGGCAAAATAGATAATTATGAT
>JBNJFT010000291.1:0-2830 GCA_051747065.1 Bacteroidota bacterium
GCTGCTGTTGCCCAAATTATTGCAACAATTCCTTCAGCGATCATTGCTCCATAAAATGCTTTACGTCCATGCCTTTCTTTTTTCAGGGTCCTTGCCATAAGAGGAGCTTGTGTGCTGTGAAACCCAGAAATTGCACCGCATGAAATTACGATAAACATCATCGGGTACAGGATATTTTTTCCGGGATTTTGATGCATATTTTTAAAATCGTTTATGCTAAGTTCGTTTAAAACTAAGCTCCCATCAATACCTTTAAATAGCATTGCTCCTGCAATACCTGCAGCCATTATTAATAAGGCAACGCCGAACACGGGATAAATTTTTCCAATTATCTTGTTAATAGGAAGCAAAGTAGCAATTAGGTAATAAGCAAAAATGATATATAACCACATACTTTTATTAGTGTCAGTCAGGGTTTGTAACAAACCTGCCGGGCCAGTCACAAAAGCAATTCCGACGAAAATCAAAAGAAGCACTGTGAAAACACGCAGGAAATTCTGAAAACCTGGGCCAAGGTACTTCCCTACTAATTCAGGCAAACTGGCACCTTTATTTCGAATTGAAAGCATGCCCGAAAAATAGTCATGTACGCTGCCCATAAAAATGCAGCCCAAAACTATCCAAATATAGGCCATAGGCCCGTACAATGCTCCCAAAATTGCTCCGAAAATTGGCCCTAATCCAGCAATATTTAAAAATTGGATCAGAAATATTTTCCACGTGGGCAACGGTAAATAATCAACCCCGTCATTAACACTATATGCTGGTGTTTTTATGTTATCATTTGCTCCAAAGAACCGTTCTATGAACTTACCATACAGAAAATACCCAGTAACTAATGCCGCAATTGATATTATGAAGGTCAACATAGTTATGCATTTTTTATCAATTGTCTGGCAAAAGTAAAGAAATTGAAGGTATGTGTATATTGAGAAACTATATTTTATAACACAATGTTTTTATTTTCTGCTGATATTTATATATTTGCTAACTTGAAAAGCTAAATCCCGAGAAGTGCTTTCTTGGGAATTCACTAATTTTAACAGGATTTGTTAACTTAAATTGTAAATTCAATGAAAATACTAGTTTGTATAAGTAACGTCCCGGATACTACCACGAAAGTGAAATTTAAAAATGATAACACCGAATTTGATACAACTGGTGTGCAATGGATAATTAATCCGTGGGATGAACTGGCGTTAACAAGAGCTTTGGAATTAAAAGAAGACTCTAATAATTCCATAGAAAGCGTTACTGTAGCAACAGTTGGAGCTAAGACAGCTGACCAAACGCTGCGTAAAGCTATGGCTATAGGAGCTGATAATGCGATTCGGGTAGACGCTGAACCAAAAGATGCCTATTATGTAGCAGCTCAGTTAGCCGAAGTAGTAAAAAACAATGAATTCGATATTATTTTTGCAGGAATAGAATCAAGTGATTATAACGGTTCTGCCGTTGGAGGCATGTTATCTGAATTCCTGGAAATGCCTTCAGTATCTGCTGTTTCTTCATTCAGGCTGGAAAATGATGAGGTGAAGATTACTCGTGACATTGATGGAGGAAAGGAAGAGGTTACCAGCCAGACACCAATGGTTGCAATTGTTCAGAAAGGTATTGCAATAGAACCAAGAATTGCAGCTATGAGGGGAATAATGATGGCTCGCAAGAAACCTTTGGATGTTATTAATCCTGTTGAAACAGAGCCTCTTACTGAAGTAGTAGAATATGAACTACCACAAGCTAAGCCTCCTTGTAAAATGATCGATCCCGATAACATTGAGGAACTGGTTGATCTGCTTCAAAATGAGGCTAAAGTGATTTAATTCTATTTATAAATTTTGAATTCAATAAAACATTAGATATGGCAGTATTAGTTTATACAGAAAACTGGGATGGCAAGTTTAAGAAATATTCCTCTGAACTTGTATCCTATGCAACTAAACTTGCAGAAATGACAGGAACTCAAACTGTAGCTCTTTCTATAGGGGATGTGGAAGAAGATGAACTGAAGCAATTGGCTAATTATGGAGCAGATAAGATTGTGTCTGCAAAGCATGAGAAGTTAAAATATCTGGATAATCAGGCGTTTACCTCAGTTATTTCCCAGGTGGCTGAGAAGGAAAATGCGGATATTATTGTGATCGCTCATAATAATACTGGTAAGGCATTAGCTCCCAGAGTTTCTGCAAAAATGAAAGCAGGAATTTGTTCAGAAGTTAAAGAACTTCCTTCCCAATTGGAACCTTTTACTGTGACTAAAAAGGTGTTTTCAGGCAAGGCGTTCGCAAAAATGGTGATAAAGTCTGATAAGAAGCTCCTTACGTTAGCTCAAAATACGTTTGATCTGATTGAAAACCCCAAAGAAGCGGAAATAGAAAGCTTTGAACCGGAAATAAGTGATGATCTGATTAAAACAACGGTGAAAGATGTTCAAAAAACAACAAATCAGTTGTTGTTAACAGACGCAGAAATTGTAGTTTCCGGTGGCCGTGGTATGAAAGCACCAGAGAATTGGAAACCAATTGAAGAACTGGCTGAAGTTCTTGGTGGCACAACTGCTTGTTCCCGTCCTGTATCTGATGAAGGGTGGAGGCCACATGAAGAACATACAGGACAAACAGGAAAGATTATTGCTCCAAATCTTTATATTGCAGTTGGAATTTCAGGGGCTATCCAACACATTGCAGGTGTAAGCGATTCAAAATGTATTGTAGCAATTAATAACGACAAAGATGCACCAGTCTTTGAAGTTGCTGATTATGGAGTTGTTGGAGATGCTTTTGAGGTTATGCCTAAACTGATTGAAGCTGCTAAGAAGGCTAAATCATAA
>JBNJFT010000292.1:0-2814 GCA_051747065.1 Bacteroidota bacterium
TCAAGGGCCATCCGTTATAAGCTGCTATAGGCCTGATATCTATTAAAACAGTATCCGGGAGATTAAGCATTTCTAACAATTTCTGGGTGTCAACTTCCTTTGGCTGGTGGTGTATCATATTTCATTACTTTTGATTAGCTATTAATAAAATTAACCATAATCTTTCTTAATGACCTCAACTCTCAACTCAATTTAGAGAATTTTGTTGAAGAATAACAGAGTAAAATACTAATTTTTTCGATTATATTTTACAACGAAAAACCGAAAATAAAAAAGCCCTCCGCATATACTCGGAGGGCTTCTTTATTTTGTTTATCTGGCTAAAAAGACAGTATTAATCTTCTTTTTCTTCTTCTTTTTCTTCCTCATCACAATCTTTTTCTTTGTCTTTGTCTTCTTTGTCTTCTTTTTCTTCTTTTTCTTTTTGCTCTTCAATTTCTTTCTCTAATACTTCTTCTTGCTTTTCTTTGTTATCTTCACCTTTTTTGGGTTGTTGTTTACAACTTACCATTGAAAGTGAAAAAACAAATACTAGTGCGAAAAATAAACTGATAAGACTGGATTTTTTTAACATGGTTCAATAATTTTTAGGTTAATAATTGATTTGGTTACGATGTCAAATATAAAAAAATATTCTAGTTATAACTTTTTAAAAACAATAATATTAGCAAAAAACCTCTCTAAAGCCTTAAATTTTTTCTATAACTATTATCTTATGATATGTCCAAAATGCGGACAAACTAGTTTTATAAGTAATACTTTTCTACACCGTTTATTTGCCATTTGATTTTTTTGATTGCTTTGCTAAATTAACGAATTCAACTTTTTTTTATTTTTTTCCGTTCGGGAAAATCAAATTCCACTGACACCCGGCGGAGAACTGGTTTATGAATATGCCAATCAATTATTATCCCTGCATACATATCTTATTTCTAAATTAAACCACTGAAACAAACAATTTAAACAATTCTTTTGTAAATTTGTACAATCAAATGAATAACGTTCTTTAACAAAAATAAAAAATGCACGGGGTGCTTGCAACTAGCAGGCTGAGAGTATACCCTCTGAACCTGACCTGTATAATCACAGCGCAGGGAAATGCTTCGCAACAAAATATTTTTATCATATATAAACCCGAGTGAAAAGCCGTTTCCCTGTGTCAGCAAGGAAGCGGCTTTTTTTATTTAAAAATTTAAAACTATGGAGACCAAAACACAAAAACAACACAAACTATCATTCGATCAATATGCAACCAAATATGATGCCTGGTTCATGGAAAATGAAAATCTGCTTCGTTCTGAAGTAGCATTAGTAGCTTATGCCCTGAATAAACCGGGCAGAACTTTATCCGTTGGATGTGGAAGTGGCCTTTTTGAATATTTTCTGAAAAATGACCACGGAATTAATATTAACGAAGGCATTGAACCATCAGAGTCAATGGCAGAAATTGCCACAAAAAGGGGAATGAAAGTAAGCATTGGCACTGCTGAAGAAGGGGAGTTTGGAAATGAAGAATACGACACCATTCTTTTCAATGGAACGCCATCCTATATCAGTGATATTAATGTAGCTTTTGAAAAAGCATATTATGCACTCAAAAAAGGCGGACAAATTGTAGTTATCGATGTTCCAAAGGACGGGTCGTTTGCAATGCTCTATAACATGGCAAAAACACTGGGCACATGGGAGCATGACTTGCTTAAAGATATTAAACCGGACTCTGTATATCCCATAGAATTTGTCAAAGATGCGAATTGGAGAACTACTGTTGAAAAAGTAGAAGTCCTGAAAAAAGTTGGTTTTCAGAATTTCAAATTTGCTCAAACATTAACTACGCATCCTTTGTACTCCAATGATGAATCAGAACAACCAGTAGATGGCTACAAACAAGGAAACTATGTAGCAATTACGGGAATAAAATAAAAAAGGAGGTAACTATGACTGATCAGAGCAACCTTAGTAAAGATTTAGAAAAACTACGCGAGCAAGCACCCTTAATTCATAACATAACCAATTATGTAGTAATGAATCCTACTGCAAATGCGCTTCTTTCCATTGGCGCTTCACCAGTAATGGCACACGAACCTAAGGAAATGGAAGAAATGGTTTCCATCGCTTCAGCACTTGTAATAAACATTGGCACTCTCAGCGAAAGATGGATAGAAGCCATGCATATTGCAGGACAAGCAGCTAAAAACAAAGGCAAACCGATCATTTTGGACCCGGTGGGAGCCGGCGCTACAAGTTTAAGAACAGACACCACAAAAAGCCTCATTGAAGAGGTTAATCCGCAGATAATCCGCGGTAATGCTTCAGAAATACTTGCTGTGGCAAAAGCTGAAATGTCAACAAAAGGAGTCGACTCTACAGCTTCGGCAGATGAAGCAGTAAATGTAGCACAAGAACTGGCAAAGAATACCAAATCTATTGTTAGTATAAGCGGAAAGACAGATTATATAACAGATGGTAATACGCTTCATAAGGTAGAAAATGGACATCCGCTTATGGGCAAAATTACAGGAACCGGCTGTACTGCAAGTGCCTTAACAGCAGCCTTTTCATCTGTTAATGCTGATTATCTTGTTGCTGCAACAGAAGCCATGCAGATTATGGGAATTGCAGGTGAAATGGCAGGGGAAGAAGCTGATGCTCCGGGTACCTTCCAGGCGAAGTTTCTGGATGCGCTTTATAAAATGAATTCGAATGAAATAAAAAACAGAATAAAATGACACGTTCAACCATGCCGATAAACCTGGATTTGTATCTTGTAACCGACAGAGGCCTGTCAAAAGGCAGGTCTCTGGAGTGGGTTGT
>JBNJFT010000293.1:0-2805 GCA_051747065.1 Bacteroidota bacterium
TTTCGCAAAAGTTACTATAAAATAAGATTTGACAAAACTCAAAAAGCTGAATCCCCAAAAAAGGAAAAAGTAAAATCCGGCATTTCTAAAGTTTCAGAGCCTGCTGAATACCGTTCAAAATTAGAAAAAATTCAAGAGGCCATTGACGAAAAACAATATGGTTCTGTAAAAGATCAATTTACAGAAAAAGGATACAAAATGTTCCAAAAACTTATTGAATACGGAAACGCGAGAATAATTTCCAACTCCGATAATACTTTTTACAAATTCAAAGACGAAGTCATGGCTCGATCTATGGCTATGTCTTTTTCCTTTGAAAACAATCACCAGGAGTTTGTGGAAGATGTAGTATTCCATTTCAACAAAGATAAAAAGGTTGAGAGCCTCTCTTTCGGGCTCTCAAAAGATGCCCTGAAAAGCATCATAGAAAAAGAGGTTTGGGAGGAAGTAGACCGCATGGTACTAATCAACTTCCTCGAACACTACAAAACTGCCTATGCATTGAAACGACTCGATTACATTGAATCCATCTTTGCCGATGACGCCCTGATTATCACCGGAGAAGTTGTGAAAGTAAAACCCAAAAAAGACAGCCGCTTTCAAAATAACGAAATTGTACGCTATAACAGACAGTCAAAACAGGAATACATCCGGAATCTTAAGTACTCGTTTCAAAGCAAGGAATACATAAATATCCAGTTTGAAGAGAGTGAAGTCAGAAAAGGAGGCAAAGGAGACAATATTTACGGCGTCCAGATCAAACAAAATTACTATTCATCCAATTACGGCGACCAGGGCTACCTATTTTTAATGGCCGACCTGAAAGATCCCAAAGAACCAATTATTCATGTAAGAACCTGGCAACCGACAAAAGGAAAGAGGGATAGTACTTACGGATTGTCGGATTTCTAGTCAGTTGAAAGTCCAAAGTGAAAAGTGGAAAGTGGAAAGTTTAAAGTAATAAAGAAAATGAGAATTGAAAGGTTTGAAGATATTATTGCCTGACGAAAGGCAAAGGAGTTGACAATTGATATGTATAATACTTTAATAGAGAGCAGGGATTACGGACTTAAAGATCAAATCCAGCGAGCGGCTGTTTCGGTTATGAATAATATTGCAGAAGGATATGAACGAAAAAGCAATAATGAGTTTCGGCAATTTTTGTATATAGCTAAAGGTTCCTGTGGAGAAGTTCGCTCAATGTTGCTTCTTGCACAGGAATTAGATAAAATAGAAGAAGAAAAATGTTATAATTACCACAACTTAAGGAAAGCAATTTAAGCTAAAAAAATAAAATATTATGAAAAACAAAAGCAAATTAAACATTTTACTTACAGGCATCCTTTTATTATTTGTGTCGTATAGTTACGCGCAGAAAACAGGGACTTTCACTGATTCCCGTGATGGGAAAGCTTATAAAACTATTAAAATAGGCTCTCAGGTTTGGATGTCTGAAAATCTGGCTTATAAAGCCTCTAATAATTGCTGGGCATATAATAATAAAGACTCTAATGCAAAAAAATATGGTTACATGTATAAATGGGAAACAGCTAATGAGGTTTGCCCTGATGGATGGCAATTGCCTTCGAAGGATGATTATAATGAATTAATTCTCCGATATGGAGTGAAAAAATTGGGCAGATCAGGAGCTTATGGCCCTGAAGCTCATGCTGTGCTTAAAAAAGGCGGAAGAAGTCGCTTGGACTTATTAAAAGGCGGAAGACGCACTCAATCTGGAGATTTCCGTGAAATGAATAGCAGTAGTTTTTTCTGGTCTTCTACTGAACATGAGTTAGAGCATAGTGCCTATTATTTAGGTATTAATGAATGTTCTCAAAAAAACAAGGACAAAAATTACTATAAAATGAGCCCGTGTGTAATAATTAATTTTGCTATAAAACAAAAAGGAGGCTATGTAAGGTGTATTAAAAAATGACCCTCTAACTGGAGCAGTTTCTTAATGCCTGCAACAAGCAGGACATCAATAAAAAAACATAAATATAGATTAAATGCTGATAATGCCGACAATAACTACCAAAGGCTGCTAGTAAGAGCAGAATGGCAGCCGGCAAAAAGGGAAAAGGACAGCATCTTTGGGCTGCCGAATTTTTAAAACCATTCTTGTACAGACACACCTCGGCGTGTCTCATGATCTTAAACAATACTATTCAGGAGTGATAAAAAAAATCGTTTCTGTCTGGCATTTCCAACCCCATAAACATTATCATAACAAAATCACAGCCACATCAACTCTTTGTTTAAATATATACTATTCAGCCAATTAGTCTAAAACTACATTAATGGTTATTTTTTCGATTATCCTGAAACTACCTAATAAGGATTATGAATCAAAGGATTGCCAATTATTTTTTTTATATCCCAATTATAATCCTTGATCATCCGCTGTATTTATTTCATCGATAATACACCTGATGCCCTCCTTTTTCTATTAAAGAACATATAGAGTTTATAGCCAATACTGAAAAAAAATACTAAAAAAAAAAGAATTTTTTTTTCAAAATATCTTTCCTTATGCAACTAAAGTTATAAAGCAATGTTAGTGCATTTTTTTAAATGCGGGTTTGAGCGATTAATAAATATACCCGAATCATTTAATTAAAATAAAGAAAGGAGGCGGTTATTTACATAAGCACTAAAAAAAACAGAACACTTAAACATTTACAAAACAATCAATTACTAATATTTAAAACCAAATTTTATGAAAACAAAAAGAAAATTATTTTTATTGCCAATCCTTTTAATGGCAACGTTAGTGTTCCTCACAACAGGATGTAGTGATGACGA
>JBNJFT010000294.1:0-2772 GCA_051747065.1 Bacteroidota bacterium
CAGCTTAACTTGTTCAACATAACTAACCCAATATGGGGCTGGCACAATAACTTCATCTCCTTTATTAACAATACTCAATAATGCATTGGCAAGAGAATGTTTCGCACCTGCGGAAACAACAATCTGATCAAAGGAATAGTCCAGTTGATTTTCCCTCTTCAGTTTATTTGCAATAGCTTCCCGCAAATCCTTGTAGCCAGGCACCGGTGTGTAAGAAGTATAATTATCATTGATAGCTTGAATTCCTGCTTGTTTGATATGTTCGGGCGTATTAAAATCCGGTTGCCCAACACTTAAATTAATAATATCTTTTCCGGCTGCTTTTAATTCCGCACTCCTTTGCGACATAGCAATAGTCTGGGATTCAGATAGCATTTGGATGCGTTGTGAGATTGGGTTCTTCATAATTTATAGAATTCGTTTAGTAAATATTACAATTTTCATTATTTCAATCCTTAATAGAAATGTCAAAATTAGGATTTTTTATTATTTAAAACGTTTAAAAAGAATATTCTAAAAAACATAAATTTATTACATTTGACTATTATTATCATTTAAATCAGATAATTTGCAAATTTTCATTTACTTAAACTTAAGAAAACATATAGAAAATGAGCACTCTCCTTGAATTACTGAAATATATCCTGCCTTCCTTAATCGTATTTCTCACAGCTTATTTTACAATACGAATGCTAATTAGGAATGATCAGAAAAGGCGTGATTATGAAATTATGCTTAAAAACAGAAATGTGATCACACCTATTCAACTCCAGGCTTATGAACGACTGACTTTATTTTTAGAAAGAATATCGCCCGATGCTCTGGCTATGAGGCTTAACAAAGAAAAGCTCACTGTTAAACAGTTGCAGTATGAGATGCTGACAACCATCCGTGCTGAATATGATCACAACTTGTCACAACAGGTATACATATCATCCAAAGCATGGGAAACAGTTAAAAACGCGAAAGAAAAGACCATCAAATTAATCAATACAACAGCGCTTTCTTTAAAAGCAGATGCTCCGGGCATACATTTAAGCAAGGCCTTGCTGGAAAAAGTAGCAGAGCAAGAGACAAATGCAACTAAAGTAGCAATCGAATATCTAAAAAAGGAAATAAGAAATTATTTCTAAAAATTCTTCATTCTATGATACAACAAAAAGAAATAACCCTACCATCATATAGCAGGGGATATCACATAATTACTTCTGAAATAAACAGAAACCTGAAAGACCTGCCGGAAAATGGGTTGTTACATATTTTCATCAAACATACATCTGCAGGTTTATCAATCAATGAAAATGCAGACCCTTCAGTAACAGTGGATTTTGAAACATTTATGAAACAACTGGTTCCGGAAGATAGTTCACTGTACACTCATACAATGGAAGGAACCGATGATATGCCGGCTCATATTAAATCCTCCTTATTCGGTTTTTCATTAACCATTCCGATCACAAATCACAGACTAAACATGGGGACATGGCAGGGAATTTACCTGTGCGAATTTCGGAACAGAAGCCACAAACGCAAACTTGTCCTGACTGTTTATTCCTGAGTTTTCTACCATTGTTCTGTCATGAAAACAAAAAAGGAAATCAAAAACGTTCAAAACAGGGCCTTTCGGAAAATAGGACAGGCAAATGAATCCTACAATCTGATCAATGAGAATGACAAAATATTGATAGCTCTTTCGGGCGGTGTAGATTCCTTTGTTTTATTAGATACACTTGCTTCCAGGTTAAAGTATTTGCCAATAAAATATACAATCCACGCAATACATGTAGTTCTTGAGAATTTGCCCATTCAAACAGACACGAATTTAATCCAAGAAAAGTGCGAAAAGCTCGGTGTTCCCCTTCATATTGAAAAAGGATCAATTTCAGAAACAAACAGAAAGAAGACTTCTACCTGTTTCCCCTGTTCATGGAACAGAAGAAAAGCAATTTTCAAAAAAGCCCAGGAACTCGGATTTAATAAAGTAGCTATGGGCCATCATTTGGATGATGCATTGGAAACGTTACTGTTAAATACAGTTCATCACGCTGAAATTTCTGCCATTCCGCCAAAATTATTTATGGTGAAGGGAAATATTGAAATTATCAGGCCTTTGATACTTCTAACTGAAGAGGAAGTAAAAGCTTATGCAGAAGTCAACAATATTAGAACTGCAGAAATAAAGTGCCCTTTTGAAGATGAAAGCAATCGAAAAACCTTCAAAGATATTATTCAAAAGATCGGAAGCATGCACAAAGAAGCTAAAATCAACATGTTCAATTCAATGGCCAACATCATCCCGGAATACCTTCCGCCAAAAAGATGAATTCAGAAGTAGAGGCAGATAATAAAATGGCTATCAATATATACTAAGAATACAGAACACAGAATACAGAATACAGAATACAGAACACAGAATACAGAATACAGAATACAGAACAGTAAAGGTTGCATCAGTTGATCTATATAGGCGCATTCAGAAGTAAGCAATCTGTTGAATTGCAAGAAGTTATCTGCGAAAGTAAGCAAGGCGATACCCCGAAAAATGCAAAAATGATTAAAAAGCGGGGTAATATTTTTAATAGAATTTTATAAAACGCTCATTCTTTCAATTAACACATTAAAACACCAGATACAATATTTTTGTATTTCGTTAATAATTAGCTTTATCGTATTCTGTGTTCTTGATTCTGTATTCTTATAGATATTTAGCCGGTACTTCTGAATCTGCCTATAAAAATATCTAAAAAAACGATTTTCTGCCAAAATCCAAGA
>JBNJFT010000295.1:0-2750 GCA_051747065.1 Bacteroidota bacterium
CGAATTTGAGTATTATTGATCTTCTCTTTTGCGAAGGACCGAACGCAGAAAACGTACTTGTTCAAAGTTGTTTCAGATGGTAGATGGTAGGTGGTAGATAGTAGATAGTAGATGGTAGAGGTAGATGGAAGATAGATAGGTAGATAGTAGCGATTCTGCATTCTGAATTCTGCATTCTGCATTCTTGAATATATATACCTTCCATGTATCAACCTGAAGAGGATAAAAGAAATACAGCAGGCTTCTTATGCAGGTTGATTTCTTCCTTTTGCCATTCCTCAATTGTTTTCGTTTTTATATATTCTTCTTTAAGAGTAATATTTGAGGCAATACATAAATACGTATTTTTCCTGCAAACCTTTAAAATATCTGCAAGTAGTTTATTATTGCGGTAAGGAGTTTCCATGAAAATTTCTGTTCTGTTAAGTTTTTGAGAGTCTTTTTCAATTGTTTTTAACTTTTGAGTCCTTTCATTGTTTTTAATAGGCAAATATCCATGAAAAGTAAAACTCTGACCATTCAATCCCGAAGCCATCAATGCCAGAAAGATTGATGAAGGCCCTACGAGCGGGACAACTTCGATATTTAATTTGTGAGCCATAGACACAATATTTGCGCCGGGATCAGCAATAGCGGGAACACCAGCTTCAGAGACAATGCCCATGTTGTATCCTTTTTTTGCAGGTTCTAAAAAGGATTCCAATTCCTGTTTTTTAGTATGTTTGTTCAAAACAAAAAATGTGATTTCATCAATATTTTTTTGAGCATCGATAGCTCTTATGTATCTTCGCACAGTTCGCGTATTTTCAACAATAAAATGATTTAAATTGCTGATAATATTTGAAATGTCAACAGGAAGGACGTATTCGGATGAACATTCTCCGAGGGGTATTGGTATAAGGTAGAGTTTGCCGTGCATAAGTATAATTTTTTACAAGAATACAATACTTCTTTTGATTCAAAAATAGGAAAAAATGATAAAGAATTTTTTTAAAATATTACTGAATAGAAATGTAATTTTAATCTCTGCTGTTGTATTGGGGTTAACTATTGGGGAAAATGCAATGTATTTGAAACCATATACAACATACATTTTAATTGTAACCATGCTTTTTTCTATGACCGGACTTGGAACAAGTTCGTTATTTCCTTTGAGGAAAGTTGTGAGGCCAATGATGACAGGCACATTTTTGAATTATTTCATTTTTGGGTTTGTGATAATTTTATTAGCATGGATTTTAATGCCTGATGATCAATTGTTTTATGGGTTTGTTGTCATAGCAGCTGCTCCTCCCGGAGTTGCAATTGTTCCTTTTGCAGGCATTTTGAAAGGCGACATAGAATATTCAATTATTGGGGTCTTTGGTGCATTTCTTGCGGCTATTGTAATAACTCCAATTGTGATAGGCCTTTTTTCAGGGTTTGAAGACACAGTAAATCCCGCAGGGCTTATTTTTCTGATGGTTAAGTTAATAATTGTTCCGTTGGTCTTATCAAGGTTGCTTTTGATAAAAGCTTTTTTTCCTACTATTAAAAGAATTCGGGGTAAAATGGTTGATGTGGGATTTGCCTTGATTATATTCACGGCAGTGGGGATGAACAGCCATGTCTTTTTTCAGGATTACGATGTGTTGTTATTAATATCATTAGTGTTGTTGGCCGGAACATTTGGTATCGGCTCTTTGTATGAATATTTGCTAAAACGAACAAAACAAAATAGTGAAATTACAACATCACAAATTCTATTGTTAACGATAAAAAGTTCGGGGTTCAGTGTTGTTACCGCCCTTACTCTTTTTGGAGAAAAAGCTGCTATTCCTTCGGCTGTGTTAGCTGTTATAGTTTTATTATATTTGTTGTTTTTGTCATCCAGAATGGAACTAAAAAGGGTATTTAAACGGTGAAGATAACATTTTTAGGAACAGGAACTTCTCAGGGCGTCCCGGTTATTGGGTGCGACTGTAATGTTTGTAAGTCAGAAGATCCCAAAGACAACAGGTTGCGAGCTTCAGTTTTGATAGAAACCAGCCGGAGAACTTTTATTCTGGATACCGGCCCGGATTTTAGGTATCAAATGTTGAGGGAGAATAAAAGCGATTTAGATGCCGTTATCTATACGCATGAACACCGTGACCACATTGCAGGACTGGATGATATAAGGCCCATTAATTTCCTGAAACAAAAATCTATTGATTTATACGCCGAGGAGCGGGTTTTAGATGCCATGAAACAGATGTTGCCTTATGCATTCGGAAATAACAAATACCCGGGTGTACCTGAATTAAATCTGAATACAATTACAAACCAGCCGATAGATATAAAGGGAGAAACTTTTATTCCTATTCGCGCCTATCATTACAAGCTGCCTGTTTTGGGGTTTCGCATAGGTGATTTTACCTATATTACAGATGCCAATTACATACCCGAAGAAGAAAAAGAAAAAATAATAGGAACAAAATATCTTGTAATTAATGCCTTGCGACAGAAAAAGCATATTTCTCATTTCTCCTTAAATGAAGCTTGTGAAATTATAAGAGAATTTAGTCCAAGGAAAGCATTTATAACTCATATAAGTCATCAAATGGGGTTAACAGCAGAGGTTGACAATCAACTGCCGGAGAATATTCAACTTTCCTACGACGGACTACAAATAGAGGTATAATTTTTTTTGATTACCAGTATTCTGAGTTTTTATAAAAAAATCCAATTTTTTTTAGTTTTTTTAATAATCCGTTAGGGGTTATTTGATT
>JBNJFT010000296.1:0-2732 GCA_051747065.1 Bacteroidota bacterium
TCAGATTTCCATCTTTATGTCTATTTGGAATGTGCATGTAAATTGGCATCCAATAGACGGAAGTATAAAATATTTTAAATACCATCCGGGAAAATATCTACTGGCCAAGCATCCTAAATCTTCCCTGGAAAATGAAAGAACATCAATAGTAGTAGAAAAAACGAAAGAACAGGCGATTATGGTACGACAAATCGCCGGGGCTGCTGCACGCAGAATTGTAACTTATGCTAACATTGATCAAACCATAAAACAAGCCGAACAACTGGGCATAATCAAATTCGGATCAAGAGTAGATGTTTTCCTTCCACTAAATACCAGGTTAAACATCAAATTAAAAGATAGTGTCAAGGCTCAGGAATCTATTCTGGGTTATTGGAAATAAATTCAGCTTTTAACGTTTGTAGAAATTGTTCAGTTGAACCTCTTTCAATTTGTCTTTATCGTTGAAAATAAAAACAGCCTGTCTTTTACCGTTATCAAACTTACATGTGTCAAGTGTGAAAGTTCTATCGGTAAAGTTCTGATTTAACATTTCCCTGGAAACTCCCGGCCGCAAATTTCCGGCAAGAGGTGTTTTTTTATATCTGATTTTTGCTGTAAGAAAAGATGTTTTGCCTTTTTGAGTTTTATAAAAGATGAAACTGTTTCCTTTTCTTATGAATTTATAGATTGTATCTTTTCTGCTGGTATCTGAGCTTAAAGTTCTTATAAAAGTTCTTTTCCGGTAATCCTGTCCTTTTTCAGATTCAAAATCACTCATATTAAGCTGAAAACCCAAAGGTTCATTTAAAAAATCATCGCTGTTTACAGGTTGCAGATTTTCCATTTTGGGTTCTGAGACAGAACAACCAATAAAAAAGAAAAAGCCTAAAATAAAGACAAATCTATACATTGCAGTTTTTCTCAAATTTACTAAGAATTAAAGAAAAAATAAAGCTACGCCGCCAAAAGCAATAAAAGCACCTGTAACTTCAAGTGCATTGACCTTTTCACCAAAGACTAACACAGCGGGAGGAATAATCATAACAGGAACAAGTGCCATAAGCGTTGATGCAATCCCCGTCAGTGTATTTTGCACAGCCAAAAGAGACATGGCAACACCAAGAAAAGGACCAAAAAAGGCACCTATAGTAACCCGCTTCATAGCTTTTTTATGTTTCAACGCTGTAAACACTTTCCTCCACCGATTCATAATAAAAAATAATACAGCAAATCCTATTGTTCCGGCAATAACTCTTATTTGAGTAGCAGCAAATGCATCGTAGTCCTGCATTCCAAACTTGCTCAAAACCAACCCGGTAGCTTGCCCGGCAGCACCACCAAAGGCCAAAATAATTCCAATTGCCTGATATGAAAGCTGCTTCTTCTTAGGTGGATTTTCGGCAATTCGTGAAGGATTTGGATTGCGGTTTTTTCTCTGGGTTATAACAAGGATAATACCTGTCAGAGTGACAACCATTCCGATAATATTCAACCATGTAAGTCTCTCTCCCATTACGAACCAACCAATAATTCCTGCAATTGGCGGAGTAAAAGACATAATCAAAGAAGACAACCGGGCTCCAATTCTTACATAAGCTTCAAACAAAAACAGATCGCCAAGCGAAAAACCAACAAGACCGGAGATTATAAGCCATTTCCACTGATGAAAAGTAGCATCAACCGGTAAGAACAGTCCTCTGGAAATCCATGTATAGATTCCCAATAAAAAAATGGCCATAAAAAGCCGGATTAGATTTACCGAAAGCGAGCCTATTTTCTTCCCTGCAGATTCAAAAGCTATAGCTGTTGCAGTCCAGCAAAAAGCTGCTGCCAGCCCTGCTATTTCACCAATATAAGATTCCATTGTATTCTCTTTTTACTCGATTCTTCAAAACAATAAAATATGTCGTTTTGATGATATTGGAATAGTGAAGTTTAAATTATCGAATAATAATTCACACATTCAGAAATATTAACCCAACAAAGTGTTATTTTTTAATGCCTTAACCTGCAGGCTACCAAAAAGTTATTAACATCAAACCAAAGCTGAACTCTGTCAACCTCGGAATTATCCTAATTCTTTGTTAAAAAAATAAAAGAAAAATTTGAATATATAAAATGCAATTTTATATATTTACGTGAATAAATTTAACTTAATGAGCCGAATTAAAGCTTTTATCATAATACTACTCTTTATCTGCTTCGCTTCCGTCAAAAGCTATTCTCAAATTGACGGGATCACCATCAAAGACAGTACGTATGTTTCTGAATTTGAACACTTCCTATTCCCTATGAAAATTGTTTCAGGAGACACTCTTAATTTCGATGCAGATACCGCAAACTACAGTTTTAACTGGTCTGTTGACGGAGCTTCGGCAGAACCGGAATACAACACATATATTTCAAACAACGATACAATACCCTATTTTAAACAAAAATTTGAATCCTCCGATACATACGAAGTAACACTGGAAATTATAAATGATACTTCCGGGATTTCATATTTTGCAAATATCAATATATCAACAAATAATAACATAGAGGTTCCCAATGTATTCACTCCGGATGGAGATGGCAAAAACGATCTTTTTGTGGTAAAATCATCGGGAGACACTAACAACAAGCTAAAATTATTGATATACACAAGAAATGGCGATCTCATCTATGAAAAAATTGCACCTGTGGTATATTGGGACGGAAAATTAGCTTCCGGGGATTATGCACAGGAAGGAGTGTACTATTATATCGTA
>JBNJFT010000297.1:0-2721 GCA_051747065.1 Bacteroidota bacterium
TAGATTTAAACAATTAACCCTCAGCAAGATATTAGCGCTCTCAATGATAGCATTGTTCACCGCTTCATGTGTCCCGCAGAAGCAAATTAAGTATTTGCAATCTGCCGCTGAAGCAGACACTTTAAAAGTTCGCGATTTTTCGGCTGACAGCCCCGAAAGTTATAAAGTACAATCCGGAGATAATCTATACATCCAGGTGATGAGCATGGATGACCAGACAAATCAATTATTTGGGAACAATCAAAACAACCGCAATCAATCGAACAGCGACCTGGGTGTATATCTGCAAAGTTATACTGTAGATAAAGACGGCAAAATTGATTTTCCGATAGTAGATAAGATTCCTGTTGAAGACCTTACAGTAGAGGAAATAAGAGTGAAAATCCAATCGATTGTGGATGAGTATTTAGTAGGAGCTACTGTTTTTGTAAAGATGGTAAACTTTAATATAACCATTTTGGGCGAGGTTAGAAGGCCAGGCAAGTTTAAAGTATATCAGGATCAAATTAATATTTTTGAAGCAGTGGCCATGGCTGGTGATTTAACTGATTTTGCCGCCCGGAATCAAGTTAAACTGGTCAGAAAAACCGAAGATGGATTTCGGATTTATAAAATTGATTTAACGCAGGATGATATTGTTGCCTCAGAGTATTATCAGGTTTTGCCGAATGATATATTGTATATTGAACCTTTAAAGATTAAACAATTTGGGTTTCCATCGTTCCCATACTCCATCATTTTTTCCACAATTAGCGCTACATTACTCATTCTAAATTATTTTAACTAATGAACGAAGATTTAAGAAATTATAACGGTTTTGGCCAACAGGAAGAGCAGGAATCCATCGATATACGTGGGGTTTTATCCAAGGTTATTGCAAATTGGTATCTCTTTGTAATCACCGTTGGTATAGCCCTTGCGGTAGCTTTTTTGTTTAACAAGTATAGCAAAACGGTTTATGAAGTTAGTACCACCATTCTGGTTCAGGATGACCAGGGCAGCTTTTCCGCACAGGAGTTGATAGGTTTGAATATCAATAACGATAAACAAAATCTGGAAAATGAAATTGGCATCCTTAAGTCCTATTCTTTGGTTAACAGGGCAGTAAAAGAACTGGATTTGAATGTTTCTTACTTTATAGAAGATAATTTCATTGTTCAGGAAAAATACAAAAACCCTCCCTTCAAGATTGATTTTGAACGTTCACATCCGCAAGTTACAGGCGTTCCATTTCATATAAGAATTTTAGACGAGAACCAGTTTGAAATAGAGTTTGAAGCTACTTCGTTCTCTACATATAACTATATCAATTACAATTCAGAAGAAAGTATAGACAAGGAATATACGTTTAAAGAAAAATTCCAAACCGGACAATGGGTTGAAAGTCCATATTTTAAATTCAGGGTTACTGAAATTAATTCTGAAGCTGTTGATTCAAAACCTAAGACCTTTTTCCAGTTCAATAATATCAATAGTGTTACTAATCGTTTTCAAGGGTTCACGGTTGAGCCCATTAACAGGGAAGCTTCCATTATTAAACTATCCATCAAGGGAAAGAATAAAGAAAAATCGGTTGAATTTTTAAATAAGCTTACGGAAGTATACCTTGACCGTGGTTTAGAAAGAAAGAACCAAATTGCTACCAATACAATTGAGTTTATTGACGAGCAATTGGTAGAAATTAAAGACTCATTGCAAATTGCTGAAACCACCTTACAAGATTTTCGCCTGGAGAATGAAGTCATGAATCTGGAGTTTCAGGCAGAACAACTGTTTGAAAAGATGAGCGAGTTGCAAACCCAAAAAGCGCAATTGCATGTAAAATCCAAGTATTATGAGTACTTGAAAACTTATGTAAAAAACAATCAATCCGGGAAATTTGATGATGTGATTGTCCCTTCATCTATGGGGATTGAAGACCCTGTGCTGGGCAGTCTGATTCAAAGTCTTACAGAGCTTTATGCTGAAAAAGCACGGCTTTCTTTTTCCACAAAAAAGGATAATGTGCTTACTGGCCAAATAGATGCAAAGATTAGATTAACCAAAGAAACCATTCTGGAAAATGTTAACAGCATCATCAGTACTTCTGAGATTGCAATAAAAGACATTAATCAACGGATCAGTGAAATCGATAGTCGTGTAGCACAGCTTCCTGTAAATCAAAGAAGGCTTTTTAATATTGAAAGGCAGTTTAAATTGCTTGACAATATTTACACCTTTTTAATGCAAAAGCGTTCAGATGCCCAAATCACCAAAGCATCCAACCTGCCTGATAATGAGATTATTGATAAGGCAAGAGTAGAAGCAGCCTCGTCCGTACATCCCAAACAATCTTTAAACTATCTTATTGCTCTCGTATTAGGGCTTTTACTGCCAGTTGGGTATGTTTTTGGAAAAGACTACCTGAACGATAAAATTATGGACCGAAGCGAACTGGAAAATAACTTGCCGAATGTTCCTATGTTAGGTCATGTTCTGCATAATACTAAGGAAACCAATCTGGTAGTGCACAAGTCGCCTAAGAGTTCAGTATCTGAGTCTTTCCGCTCGGTCAGAACAAACCTTGAGTTTGTTACCAAATCAAAAGGAAAAGCGATCATATCAATTACTTCTGTTATTCCCGGTGAAGGAAAAACATTTATAGCAGAAAACCTGGCGCTTTCCTATGCATCCTTCGGTAAAAAAACGGCTCTTCTTGGATTTGACATGAGAAAACCAAAA
>JBNJFT010000298.1:0-2719 GCA_051747065.1 Bacteroidota bacterium
TTTTTATTATTCATCATGACATTGAAAAGATTTTTGAGGAATTTAAAACTTTTTTCAATATTGTTGAAGCTGCTGGTGGGTTGGTTTATAATTCAAACGGCCAGATATTAATGATAAAACGTAGAGGCAAGTGGGATTTGCCTAAAGGGAAAAAGGAACAGGATGAATCTCCTGATATGTGTGCGGTTCGTGAGGTAAAGGAGGAATGTTCCATAGATTCATTAGACGTGAAAGATTTACTTCATATTACTTATCATTCCTATACCCAGGAGGGATCAATGATTCTTAAAAAAACCTATTGGTATAAGATGTTTCATGAAGGGGAAAGCAGTTTATCACCTCAAAAGGAAGAAGAAATAACAGAAGTAAAATGGGTTAATCCGGAAGATCTTCCTCAAAAACTTCAAAACACCTATCCTTCGATTGTAGATGTTATTCGCGCTGATAAGCTCTATTGAGGCAGTTTCAGAGGTAGAGGCTAAATATCTATAAGAATGCAGAATGCAGAATGCAGAATACAGAATTCCTACCTGCCAGGCAGGCAGAATACGATAAAGCTAATTATCAAAGAAATATAAAAATGTCGTATCTGGTATTTTAATGTGTTAATTGAAAGAATGATCGTTTTATATGACCCTGCTTTTTAATCATTTTTGCATTTTTCGGGGTTTCGCTTTACTTAATTTTGCCACTAACTTCTTACAATTCAACAGGGTGCTTACTTCTGAATGTGCCTTTTTAGATCACGGATCAGATTCTGTATTCTGAATTCTGAATTCTGAATTCTAAAAATCCAATTGTTTCTTTTTCTTCTTAGGCTTGAGGTCCCCGTTTCTCTTTAGTATTTTATATATCTTTTTCTGGACATCCTCATCGGGTCCCGGTGCCGGCGACAGGTTTAGTTTCCCTTTTGAGTTGATAAAATAATAAGTGGGCATGGTCTTGATATTATATTTTTTCAGAAGTTTCGGTTTATTTCCATAGTGCAAAAATGTCCATTCATATTCCTTCTTTTCTGTAAAATTTTTCATCTCCTCAAAAGAGTCTGCCGTGGAGATGATTATTATTTTGAAGTGATGTTTATGTTTTTTGTGAAAGTTTTTCAGTATTTTGTAATGTTTCCGGCAGCTATAATTTAAGTTATGGCAAAATCCAAGATAGATATAATCTCCTTTTAAGTCGCTCAGGGAGACTTTGTTACTGTCTGTGTCATACAGGCTGAACTCAGGCGCATCATAGCCCTCCAGGAGTTTTGTTACTTTATTTTTTATGTTTGATGCGATTTTTTTATGCTTTTGATTTTCTGTCCATTTTTTTAGGGAATCAATAGTTGCTATAACATCCTTTTTGGGTAAATTGTCAGAATAGAATATGTCATGAAGCCCTTTTAAAATAACCAATTCTCTTAATTGTGGATTGTTTTTTAATAGACTGTCTTGCCTGATTATTGAATCAATCCGGGGGATGTTCTTTCCTTCTCTGATTTCATTCTGAACAGCAAAGCTGTAATTGGATCCGAAATCTTTAAAATAATCCTGAAAGGTTGTGTTGAATGTTTCTACGTAGGACGGATTGTGGTAAAATATAGATGAATCATTGAACAGTTGTTTTTTCAAAGGAAACGAATTTCCTCTTAATTTGAGTTTAACTCCTTTTGTTTTGTATTCTGTAAGAACTTGGAAGAAAGGATGTTCAAAATCTATTGTATCATTCAATTGATTTAATATAGAGTCTTTTTTTGAGCTGCTGTTATCTAAATTTTCGGCATTTTGATTAAAAAAATGATTGTACTGTTCAAAAAACCTATATATGTGAGCATTGAGTTTTTTTTCTTCCTTATTTTTTATACCTATATGTACAGGGAAGCTCTCAAAATACGGGTTGAGTTTTTGTGCTCTGTCTTTTTCCTGTTTTGGGGGTAGAGAGATAACATATTTTTTGCCGGGTTCAACGTATAAATATGCTTTGTAAACTCCCAGGTCAGAATATATTTTTCTGGTCTGGTCCAGAGGAAAAGAACATTCAAAACTCCCGTCTTCTTTTACTGTTGTAGAGCCTAATTCTTTTTCCTGTTGTGAGATCAGATCAGTCTGGGTATAAAAGGTGATCTTGTCACCCTTGTAATCCGGTTCATTACCTTTTAAAGTTACAGTTTGAGCATAGGAAAACTGTAAAGAGAAGATTAAGAACAAAGTGAGCGAAATATGTAAAATCTTATTCGTTTTGTTTTTCATTGATATCCATTCCTTTTGGTAGAAATTTGCTGGCATCTCCGCCATTTCGTATAATATCTCTGACAATTGTTGATGTTACAGGAGTGTGTTCAGGCATAGTTAACAGAAATACCGTTTCAATTCCTTTGTACATTGCTTTATTCACTTGAGCAATAGCCCTTTCGTATTCAAAGTCTGCGGAAGTCCTCAAGCCACGGAGCAAGTAGCCTGCTCCCGCATTTTTGCAATAATTAATCGTTAAGCCCTCAAAGTGATCCACTTTGATTTTCGGTTCATCTGAAAATACTTTTCCTATCCAACTCTTTCTGTCTTCTAACGAAAAATATCCTTTTTTATTGACATTGTAACCCACTGCAATAATAATTTCGTCAAACAACGGGATAGCTCTTCTTACAATTGATTCGTGGCCTATGGTAAAAGGGTCAAAGGAACCTGGAAATACAGCTTTTTTCATTGGGGTATCGTTTTATTGTTCTATTATTAAA
>JBNJFT010000299.1:0-2710 GCA_051747065.1 Bacteroidota bacterium
TATTCCATTTTTGTAGAAGGAGATACTTACGACAAGATAAAAGAAAACATCCGGGACGCAATACAATGCCATTTTGAAGAGGATACTCCAAAGATTATCAGGATATATTTTACAAAAGAAGAAGTTTTTGCGGCATGAAGAAAATATTGTCTTTGTCGGATATAGCCGATCATTTTCAGGTATCGAAAAAGGAACTTTTGGAAAAGCTGTTTTAAATCAACTGCATCCAATCTATCAAACTCGTCTTAATCTTCTTCCAGATTTCCCCGCTACCGCGCGATTGCATCGCGTGGTATTTGAAAGTTTTAATATATTAGCATGGAATATTAAGCTTATTAAATGAGCCGAAATTACAAGTTTCATAATCCCGATGGAGTTTACCCCGTGAAATCCCGAAGGGAATCATTTCATTGGGGTTATTTTGGTGTGCCGTGCATGGTAAATAACTAAGTGGTGCAAGTCCACTATGGGGGTTTGTAGTTGCCAACCATTAGTTAAAGGCAAGGGTGTCCATCGTGAGGTGTGCCGCAAGGCATCCCAATGGGAGAATCTGAAGGAAGCAGGAGACAAACCTTTGCCCCGAGGAATACGAATCACATTAGGCATAACCGATGGGATGAGATTGCAAAACAAATCAAAGTCCAAAAACTACACGGACATCGGAGTGTAAATGTGGCGGGGACATGGAGGGAAGGTTATGATACTTGATGGTACTCCTGATGATTTTCGACCTATAATACAGGTTATCGATAATTTTGAGCGAAATCATAAACTGGGAGTATTATTTGAATGTAAGGTAGGTGAAGGAAAGTTACTTGTTTGCAGTGGCAACTTACTGGAACAACAGAATTATCCTGAGGTACGACAATTATTACATAGTATAAAGGAATACATAAATGGTGCTGATTTTCAACCGGAACACAGACTTGAAATATCGGATATACTCAGCATGTTCAACAAAAATGATTAATCTTTATCTGAATCAGACTATTTATTATTTGATTTAGAACGCTTGGATAAATTACTGAATTTGACAGTATTTAACAACATTTAAAACTTAAGAAAATGAAAAGAAGAAAATTCTTGGAAAATATAGCTTTGGCATCTTGCAGTATTCCCCTTTTAAGCAATTCCGGTTGGTTAAGTCAGGAAGCAATAAAACCGATGGAATTTAGATCGTTATCCTTTCATGGTTTTACAAGAGGACAAATTCTGGATAAAGAGCTGGTTAAGGTAGGAGCCAAAGTAGGATTTAATGACGTTACAATACAGGACGATTTCTCAATATATCGGTTTGACAGTGCAGAGAAAAGAAAGAGTTACAAACGTGATGCTGTAAATTATCTGACAAAACTCAAGCAGATATTTCAGGAAAATGGATATTTGGAATTTTTAAAGGAACAGGGTTTAACGCTTAGCAGTTGGTTACATGAACTTGATAACTACGACGAATCGTGGGGTCCGGTTACTCTGGATAACGATGTGTTATGGGGTAAACTAACGGAAAGATATCAAAAAGCACTGGGAGAGATATTTCCGGAATTAGATAATGTAATTTTGACTGTTACCGAAAGTCAGAGGTATATTGTTCAACCCGAATTGCTGGAAAAACTTGTAGGTATTGTCAATCAGCAGTGCAAAGCAAACAATATGAACCTGATATTACGCACTTTTTCACATAATATCATGCAAAGTGAAGGCATAGTGAAGGCCATAGAATATTTGCCGGATGATGTTACTATCATGAGTAAATCTATTCCGCAGGATTGGGGTCTGCGGGGTATTCATAATCCACTAATTGGCAATGTAAGTGGGAAGAAACAATATGTTGAGGTAGATACCTGGGGAGAAAATGCTTCTTTTCAGCATGTTGCCAATTGCAGGATTTACAGTGAATTTAAACCTCAGTTCGACCACTGGAATAAAAACGATATTCAAGGTTTAAGTGTACGTGTTACAAGAGATAACACAAGTGTTTTAAATAATGCACAGGAAGCAAATGTATGGTTTTTAGGCTATGCAACGAGCGGGAAAAGTAGTGATCCGGATAAGGCGATTTATGATTTTTCCGAAAATAAGTTTGGTTCAGGGAATAGGGAGAGCATGGCCAGGGTTCTAAAAGACACTGGCTTTGTTGTTGCCGAAGCGATGTATGTAAAAGAATTTTCTTTTGGGAAACCCCATTTCCGCAATCCTATTTCAGTAACAACCAGGGGTCCATATATCAAACGTGCAATTCAACCCTGGTACGTGATTCGTCCATCGGGTCCTAAAACAGCAGCGCCCTATGAGCAAGACGAGGATCTTATCCATGCCAGTCCATTTAATCATCATTGGGACCCGCAAAATTGGGACAAAAGTTATTACCCTGATTATCTAAGAGTCAGAAAAGGGGATCCCATTGTTATTCATCAGGAAAAATTAGCAAATCAAAAAGCGCTGGCAATCGCTGAAGCCGAGTTGGTTATGCTCGAATGCATAAAAAACGATTTGCAGAAGGAAGCTTATCAGTTTTTCAACTTCAAGTTAAAGGAAAACAAATATGTACTGATTTTTATGGGGGAGTTACAGCTTGCCTGGCTGAAGGCAGAACGCAGCCAGTACACCGATCAAAAAAGTGAGATTCCCGGATTAATATCAGAAATTCATGGTCATCTTGAAAAAATAGAAAAGATGTATGAGGAAGTAAAATCAGAACATCTTGAAGTTG
>JBNJFT010000300.1:0-2710 GCA_051747065.1 Bacteroidota bacterium
AAAACAGGTTTAGAAAAGAAAACCATTCAAGAAGTAATTGAAACATTCATGGAAACCGTTAAAGAATCTCTTATTGGAAACGAAAACGTTTATTTAAGAGGTTTTGGGAGTTTTATGGTGAAAAAGCGAGCCCCAAAGAAAGCCAGGGATATTGGCAAAAATAAAGAAATTGTTTTACCGGAACATTACATTCCTGCCTTTAGACCCTCAAAAAAATTTGTTAACCGGGTGAAGGAAAATGTGAAATAACAAAGAAGCTGATTTATAATAGAATTGTTCCTTCTGTTAATCAAAAATTCAAAACAAAATGCAAATAATACTGTTATTCCAGTAATTGAATATTAGTTTTTATTTGCTTTTCCCTTCTGGTAATTTAATAGTTTAATACGCCGGAAAAAAAGAAATATGAGACAGGAGAACAATATGAGCGAGTCAGACCATAAACATAGTAGCAATGAGGAGTTCGATAATTTACAGGCCCAGCTAGAAGAAGAAAAACAGAGGAGTAAAAACCTTGAAAACAAATTGTCAGAAAGAGCATTTCAGTTAAAAGAACGGGAGAAAGAGCTCACTGGGATATACCGTATTACCCAATTAATTAATGATCCGAATAATACCATAGATTCTGTCTTAGAAGAAGCCGCCGTTATTCTTTCAGAATCTTATTTATACCCTGAAAAAGCTTGTGCGAAAATCACCTGGGACGGAAAAGCCTTCACCACTAAAAATTTTAAAAAGACTGAATGGGAACAAAGTGTTTACCAAGAACTTGAACAGGCTCAGGGTTCGCTCAGCATTAGTGTATTTTATACGGAAGAACTCCCCGTGTTAGATGAAGGGCCATTTCTCAGGAATGAACGGGAACTATTGGAGACGATAGCAAAAGAATTGGCTGTCTATCTTCACAGAAATCAGGCGGAAATAAACACAGAGCTAAAGGAGCAAGAATTTGAATCGGTCTTTAACTCTGTTCTGGATGCAATCTTTATCCATGATTTGGAAGGCAATTTTGTGGAAGTCAATAACGAGGCATGCAGAAGATTGAATTACAGCCGGGACGAAATACGCTCCATGACACCAATGGATCTCGATGAAAAGTCTTATGCTGAGAAAGCTCCCAGAATCTTTAAAAAACTTGATAAAAATGGTCATTATAAAGGAGAAACCATACATGTCACAAAAGACGGAATAAAAATAAATACTGAACTCAATTCGACCAAAATATCCTATAAAGGCAAACCGGCTATCCTCACAGTGGCAAGGGACATAACCGATAGAAAACAATATGAAGACGAATTGTTGACTGCAAAGAAAAAGGCCGAAGAAAGTGACCGTTTGAAATCAAGTTTTCTTGCAAACTTGTCCCATGAGATCAGAACCCCCTTAAATGCTATTTTAGGTTTTGCCGGTCTATTAAACATGGAAAATTTAAAAGAAAGTGAAAAAAAAGACTTTATCGTTATGATAAAGGAGGCCGGAAACAAGCTGTTGAATATTATCAACGACATAATGGACATTTCATTTATAGAATCCGGTCAAATTAAACTGGATAAGCAAGAATTTTCACTGAACGCAATGATCGATAATTTACAGGAAGAAATCAGGAGCAAAATGGATACTTCCAATAAAAACATTGAAATAACGACCTATAAACATTTTGAAGATGGCGAGGATTTCTTTGTTTCAGATCACGATAAGGTTCATCAGATTTACTCCAAATTGCTTGATAATGCTTTGAAATTTACGAAAACAGGATACATTGAATTCGGATACACCTATAATGAGGAGGATTACATTGAATTTTATGTGGAAGATACCGGCATAGGAATCTCTGAAGAAATAAAATCAACAATTTTTGAAAGGTTCAGGCAAGGAGATTATGGGATGGAAAGACAATACGAAGGTCTTGGTTTGGGCTTGTCCATAGCCAGGGGCCTTGTCGAACAACTCGGAGGGAGTATTGAGATAAATTCTCAGGTTAACACAGGAGCAACGATTACTTTCCGGCTTCCTTACCAGGCTAGTAAAAAACCCTCCCCAGACCGGGAAAAATCAGTTCCAACCACTGATATATCAGGCAAGAAAATTTTGATTGCAGAAGACGATTTGTCAAATTTTCTGTTGTTAAGGCAACTTCTGAATGACACCAATACAGAAATTATACATGCAGAAAATGGAGCTGAAGCAGTGGAATGTTGTAAAGAATCAGATGAAATCGGTCTCATCCTGATGGATATCAAAATGCCTGTTATGGATGGAATTGAAGCTTTGTCGAAAATTAGAAAGATTAATCCCGGAATCCCGGTCATTGCCCTAACTGCTTATGCATATGAAAACGACAAAAAAAGACTGCTGGACAAGGGATTTGATCAATATCTTTCGAAACCTATAGATAAAAATGACCTGATAAAGGTTATTGATGAAACACATAAATCAGAATATGATTGAGCAACATAATAAAACAAGGTATTTTTCCTATATATAATTCTCTATTTACAAATGTTCAAAAAAATCATATATTATCATATCCCTTGACTTTTTCCAATGCTTGGCGTTAACGTCTAGCTAAAGTGAATCTGCATTTTATTTCTCTATCATCTGTTCACTATACTTAGTGAATTCGGTGGGGATACTGAAAAACATTTATCTGTGCCTTCGTGCCATGCATCTGTGGCATTCACCATTAAAAAACCCCGCTGGCAACTGCCGG
>JBNJFT010000301.1:0-2678 GCA_051747065.1 Bacteroidota bacterium
TCGGGGCAGAAATATTATTTTAAAAGGTTAACCTTTAACAAAGAACTTGGCATTCAAATGGATGGCCGAGAGCGGTTTGCTGTGATTTATGAGTAGGTTACGCTGCTATTAAGCTGGCGCTATTCATTGCCGTGTTTGAAGCAGTGGCTTATTAGAAAACCAATTGTCATTTCTGTACAAATCATGCTGGATATGCAATGATCACACAAACTATCAGCAAGAAACTCTTGCTTTATAGAGAGAATTTCTTACAGCAGGTTTGCAATACTTCGTCGCGTGCTTTTTCCATGTTTAATAGTAAAATATAGTTGTTTCGCAGCCCATGTTTCGAACTATAGTGGCATAACCATTTTGAAAACCCAAAAAGTGAAACAATTGGCAAGAACCGCCCGACTGAATCCAGGGGTTTCCCTATTCAATGGGGAGTCTGATTTTTAGGTATTCTTCATCTACTGGAATAGTAAGCTCTGTGAATAATAAGTTTCTATATTCAATAAGTAACTACAGTTAATACCTCCATAATAGAATTTCTGTTTGCGTGTCTTAGTTTATTCAATTCACAAAAAAAGTGCAAAAAATATAAACAAACGCTGATTCTATTATGTTTTGTTTTGTACTTTTGAAAAAGATCATTAAATCCTGAATAAAATGATACAATCATTATCAATAAAAAATTTTCTCTCGTTTAAGGATGAGGTAACGATTAGTTTTGAAGCAACGAAAGATGATCATCTTGAAGATTATCATGTAGTTGAAGTTGCTCCCGGTGTGAAACTGCTTAAGTTTCTGGTAGTATACGGGTATAATGCATCGGGGAAATCGAATCTTATCCAGGCATTTAATTTTTTACGCGAATTTTTACTGGAGGTCAAGGAGCAAAAAACTCACTTTGTTCAGGTTATTCCTTTTGCCCTGGATAATGAGACAATGAATAAACCCACTGAATTCACACTAACATTTTACGTAGGACATATCAGGCATGTATATTCTGTTCGTATGAACTCCCGTGAGGTGATTTATGAAGAGCTGGATTTTTATCCGGGAAGTCAACCTGCAAATATATTTGAGCGAGTAACTCAGAATGGAATTTCGAAAATAGCATTTGGCTCAAAACTAAAAGTATCAAAATTAGTTAAGGAGGAAATTACTTTAAAATGTCTTCCGAATATGTCGGTTTTTGCTGCCTATAACCAGGTGAATACTGAAATACCAAAACTGTCAGGGGTTTTTAACTGGATTTTGAATCAGTATTTTGAACCTATAGAACCCAACTCCAACTTAAAAGATTTCGCAAAAAATCTGATATATGATGATCACACCAGTAAAAATCAAATATTGAATTACCTGAAAAGGGCAGATTTTAATGTTTCCGATATAGTTACGAAAGAGATGAACAATGAAGAATGGGAAAAAATTCTCAGTGAAATGAAGGCAAGAGGGGTTTCGGATGAAGATATCAGACAGTATAAGCAACGAATGAATCAAAATATGCGAAGGACGGAATTTACCCATTCAGTTATAAAAAACGGCAAAGAAACAACTTTCACGTTGTCTCTTCCCCTTCAATCTGAGGGTACTATCAGGATTTTTGGATTATCGGGAGCAGTATATGAAGCTATCAGACATAATGCATTTTTAGCAATTGATGAGGTTGAATCGAAATTGCATCCTCATTTGATAGAATTTTTAATTGAGGAATTTTTAAAAGAGCCAGGCAAAGCTCAAATGCTTGTCGCAACACATTACGATAATCTTTTTGACCAGGAGGACTTATTGAGAAAGGACAATTTTTGGTTTACTGAAAAAGGTAAGGATGGGGCTACTAAAGTGTATCCTTTAAGTGCATTTAAAGGCTTAAATCGTATTTCGTCTTTGCAGAAAGCATACAAATTTGGTAAATTTGGGGCTGTGCCTGATATAGAAGAATAATCCTATGAAGCTAAAAAGACCAGTATATGTTATTGGAGAAGGAATAACCGAAAAGTATTATTTCAAACATCTCAATAAATTAAGATCATATGGTTTTAAGCTAAGGCCACGAATGGCCAAAAATAGCTCTATAGATTATATTGAAAGGGAAGTTGAAAGATTTCTCTCGGCAGATGTTACTGTAATTTGTGTTCTCGATGCAGATATTTCGCAAAAGAATGAATCAGACCAACGAAAATTTAAAGAATTCGTTGATAAATACAAGAATACAAAGAATTTGATTCTGTGTGACTCACTACCATCAATAGAATTTTGGTTTCTTCTGCATTTTGTCCTAACACATAAAAGCTACTTACATTATAAACAATTAAGAGATGACCTCCGCCATTATATTTCGAACTATGATAAAAAAGAGCAGTTTCTGAGTTCTGAAACCTGGGTGCAAACCCTAATTGAGCGTCAAACTAATGCAATCAGAAATGCAAAGAGAACGAAGGAAAAGGAAGGCTCCTATACTAATCTTTATAAGGCCTTAGAATATCTTGAGAAGAGAAAAAGGCAATCATTTTAGCTTTCATGACGGAATAGTTCAGATGCCGTTATCCGTATAAATTGCCAAATTTCACATGAATATTATTGATAAGATACCAAAACATTCCTGAATATAATCTGTTGATTAATAAACAGTAATAATATTCAAAATGAAAAAAACAGGAATAGCACTGGTATTTGGCTTTCTTCTTTTTAGC
>JBNJFT010000302.1:0-2668 GCA_051747065.1 Bacteroidota bacterium
CCCGTTTTTCACAGAGAGGAATAGGCAATAATAATCAATCCCGGCCATTCCATCGAAGTTGCCTGGTTTATTCTTTTGGCTGGGATGAAAAAAATGTATTTTTGAACATCCGAAATTTCATAGCTATATTTAATTTCTAATATTGATAAAATGAACTTGACAATCAGATTATTACCTTTCGCCCTATTAATGTTGTCTATGAATTTGCTCTCTTCTTCAGAAAGAGATGAACAAAAACCCAATATCATTCTAATAATGGCTGACGATATTGGCTATTCCGATATCGGTTGTTACGGGAGCGAAATAAAAACTCCAAATATTGACCGGCTGGCAAATTCAGGGGTGAGATTTTCCACATTTTATAACATGGCAAAATGTAACCCTACACGCAGTTCTATGCTGACGGGTTTATACACCGGAGGTAAGGGTGCTGTGCACTTGGGCCATCTAACAAAAGATGCGGGCTATTTCAACATTATGAGTGGGAAAGAGCACTTTGACAGTTGGGTACCCGAATATTGCAAAGCAGAAAATGTTTTCGATCATTCTTTTTACTTTTGGGCAACTACGGAATATTTTGTTCCTCCGTCGGGTAAATTTGAGCGCCCCTTCTATCTGGAAGGCAAAGAATTGGATGCCAGTGAAATTTATCATGAAATATCCCCGATGTATAAAACAGATTTTATCACTGATTATGCATTGAAATGGCTGGAGGAGGCTTTTGAAAAAGACAATCCCTTCTTTCTTTATTTACCGTACCATGCAGCACATTATCCTTTACAGGCACGGCCGGTGGATATTCAAAAGTACAGGGGAAAGTATGCGATTGGCTGGGATTCTTTGAGAGAGCAGCGGTTTAAAAAAATACAAAAACTGGGAATTCTCCCGGAAAATACAAAACTTAGCCCTCCTGAGGGTAACCTGAACAAATTCAGGGGGCCATTAGTTCCCGAATATACTGATTATTATTCCTGGAATAGTTTAACGGAAACTCAAAAAGATTCACTTGATCTGGAAATGGCTGTATATGCTGCCATGATTGATCGGATGGATCAAAACATTGGGCGGGTTATAAAAAAACTTGAGCAGAGGGGAAAACTTGACAATACACTGATCATTTTTTTAGCGGATAACGGAGCCTGTCCTTTCTACCAAAACGACATTAAGGATGTACAACCCGGACCTGCCAATTCCTATTGGAGCTTAAGATCAACATGGGCAAATCTTTGCAATACTCCATTCAGACAATATAAACAAGCAGGACACGAAGGAGGTAGCAACTCACCATTTATTGCAGTCTGGCCTGGTGTAATTGAACCAAATACCATTTGTGTAGAACCCGGCCATGTTGTAGATATTTTGCCTACTTTTTTGGAAATTTTAGATATAGATTACCCGGAAACTATTCATAATTATCCTGCTCTGCCTTTACATGGAAACTCATTGTTGCCCCTTTTTAAAGGCGAAAACCGCAAAGAACCCGAATTCTTTTTATCCGGAATGGAAAAATTCAGAATGTTCAGAAAAGGTGATTTTAAAATAGTAAGGCTAAATGGTGAAAAGTGGGAATTGTATAATTTGAAAAAAGACCCGACTGAATTGGAGGATCTTTCAAAAAAATTCCCCGAAAAAGTTAATGAATTGTTGAATGATTACAGGAAGGCAACAAATGATTTTGCTAATAATTAGAAGAACGGAATTTATTAACGATACGATGACTTTCCTCAAGTATTTTATAAGATGAAATTTTGAGTTCTCCGGGAATCCGGCCATATATTTCTTCTTTAAAAAGAATCAGGATTTCGGGACTTCGAATAGATAACCATGTTTTAATTTCTTTCGAAGGTGTTGCTTTATTTGAATAAAACGCTTGAATTAATATGCTGAATTTTTCCGGTCCTGCCATTTTTTTAAAACCCGCATTAGATTTTCAATTTGTTCTTTAGTGTGACTGGCGGAAACTGTTATTCTAACCGTAAATTTATTCATTTTTACCGGATAATCGATACATGGGGCAATAATGCGATTTTCTTCCAGAAAACCGGAGAGTGCCAAGGCGGTTTGCTTATCACGGAAAACAACAGGTATAATGGGGGTGAGATCATCAGTTATGGGACAATCGAGTTGCCGGATTCCATTTTTAACCAACCGGATATTATCTTTCAGCTTTTCCCGCAGTTCAGGATGATTTCGCACAAGCTGAACAGAAGAACATCCTGCTGCTACAATTGGTGGTGGCAAAGCTGTTGAAGCTCCATAAAAAGTAGATTTTAAGCGTATCTCATTGATAATTTCCCTTTTGGCAGCAATAAAACCTCCATAAGCCCCGAAAGCTTTGCTCATGGTTTCCGATTGATACAAATTTGCTGATCCGTCAAGATTGAAATGTTCCGGGGTTCCTCTTCCGTTTTTACCCAGCACACCGGAGGCATGTGCGTCATCCACAACAAGGATAGCGTTGTATTTTTGCGCTAACATATAAATTTCATCAAGTGGCGCAATTTCACCCGTTAAGGCAAATATCCCGTCAGTGATTATCAGGGGCCGGTGCTTTTTTAATTTTTTCAAAAGGTCTTCCAGGTGATCGGTGTTGCAATGATCATAAAAATTAACTCGGGATATACTCCCGGGAATTCCGTCAGTGATGCTGGGATGTGCCATGGAATCG
>JBNJFT010000303.1:0-2659 GCA_051747065.1 Bacteroidota bacterium
AGAATGTTATATGGGTTGAAGAAACGAATAGAGAATCAAGGATAATTCCATGAAATTCCGGAAACTTTATAAACTTGTCCTGATTTTGGGACTTAAGTACAAAAAATGGGACAGAAAAAAATACTCGAGGTTTATTTTGAAAATCCTGGCAAAAGCTTTACTATCAGAGATTTGTCATCCGAAGCTTGCCTACCTAAATCCACTACCCAAAGGTATCTTTTAGAACTTAAAAAACAGGGTTTGATTAATAATGACAATACATCTAATGAGAACATAAGATTTAAAACCAAAAAAATTAACTTTTTTACTGAAAAGATTGTGGATTCAGGCCTTGTTGAAGATATTATTTCGAAACTTAATCCAACCTGTATTATTCTTTTTGGAAGCATCAGAAGGGGAGATTCTGACAAGGAGAGTGACATTGACATTTTCATTGAATCACCCTTAACAGAATTTGATTTTTCTAAGTATGAAAAAGAACTGAATCACCCGATTCAGGCAATAATCGAGCCGAGTTTAAACAAACTGCAACTCCATCTTTTTAATAATGTGGTTAATGGGATAAAGTTATACGGAGCATTTAAGGTAAAATGACTATTATGAACTGGAATTATTGCAAAAATAATTTTATAAAGAAGGTTGAAGTTGATTTTGAAAGAGCTGTGAGAGAGTGATTTTCTAGTGCTATGATTCTGGGATGAGTTGATATCCTATGAGTGTTCGGAGATAGAGGCTTGAATGTCTCGAGTTAGTCTCGATTATTGAACAGTTTTTATATATAGAATTCAATGAATTCTGAGATTGAACTGTTCGCAGTTCGCTACCTAAGTGTTCGAGAATAAAGGCTTGAATGTCTCGAGTTAGGTCTCGGAAATTGAACAGTGGGTATATGCAAAATATTATAATTTTGCAATTTTAAGATGGGAGATGAAGGATTTCGAGGAAAGAGGTCTCGATTATTGAACAGATGTTATATACACAGAATTCAATGAATTCTGAGGTAAAAGTGTTCGAGAATAGAGGCTTGAAGGTCTCGAATTAGGTCTCGGAAAATGAACAAGGGTTGTATACAGAATTCAATGAATTCTGAAGAATGGTAATCGGAAATGGGAGAATTGGAGGAAAGAGGTCTCGATTATTACAAAAGGTTTTCAACAAAGATGAAAAAGATAAACCCAAACAAACCCAAAAGATAAATTAATCTAAACAAACCCAAATAAATCAAATGAAGAGAAAAGAAAAAAATGGATTATTGATTATTTAAATAAAAATAAGAAAATAAAAGCAAGAGATATCGAAGAAAAATTTAACATCCATAGGGATACTGCAATAGAAGATTTAAAATCTATCAATAATATTGTGAAAAAAGGTGCAGGAAATAATGTTTGGTATGAATTGGCTTAAACCAATAATAGTAAGATAACAATGACAGGGAACAAATTTTAAGGCAATATATAGCTGAAGCTTTATTAAAAATTTGAAATCGTGCCACACGGCACCCAAATAGAAATATTTATAAATTTCGACCAATATCTGGTTCATATGACCCAAAAAAGGTTTGAAATTATTCCGGAAATTATAAACATCCTTGTAAATCAGGGTGTACATGGCAGACTGATTGCGGAAATGTTGGAAGCCCCACTATCAACTGTACAGAGAGCGCTTAAAATCCTGCATGATGAAAATGTAATTGAGTATAAGACAAATGGCAGGAACAAAGTATGCAGAATAAGAAAGGATATTCAAGCAAAGAGATGGATAATTGATGCAGAGTTGTATAAGCTGAACAAGCTTATGAAAAAAGAGAAATGGATGAAGCCCATAATAAAGAGATTAACAGAGATAAATGCTGATATGGTAATTATTTTTGGCTCATATGCAAAAGGCTCACAGAGGAAACAGAGTGATATTGATGTATTTATTGAAACAAAGGAAAAAAGCCTGAAAGAACAGGCAGAGAGCATAAACACAAAGATAAATGCGAAGATTGGCATTATGGATACAAGAGACCTGCTTATCAAAGAAATTATCCAGAACCATGTAATTGTAAAAGGAGTTGAACGATATTATGAAAGAATTGGATTTTTTGAGAAAGACTAAAAGAAAGGGAGTAATATCAAAAGTAGATGTATCCAGAAATATTTCTGAATCTTATAACAAAAAATCAGATAATTGCATGAAATCAGCAAAGCTACTTCTTGAGGCAGGTTTGTATGAGAATTCAGTTTCGGAGTCTTATTATGCAATGTATAATATGCTATTATCACTCTTATTCAGATGCGGGATTAAATCAGAGAATCATACTAGTTCGATAATAATTCTAAAAGAAGTCTTTGGATTAGACAATGGAACTATAAAAGAAGCGAAAAAAGAAAGAATAGATAAGCAATATTATGTTATTGAACAGGGAAATGAGGAACTTACAAAAGAAGCTGCAACTAAGATGATACATATTTCAGAGAATTTTATGAATGAAACAGAAGCATATATGATGGAACTTGATGAGGAGAAAATCAAAGAAATAAGACAAAAATTTGACAACATCTGATAGCTTATATTATTACTAAGAAATTTTGCTGAGATTTTGTAATGATTGAAAGTTCTAAAGCTAATTTTACTTGAAAAATTAGAACAATATTCGTTGTGGATGCCAAGGCGG
>JBNJFT010000304.1:0-2655 GCA_051747065.1 Bacteroidota bacterium
CTGGCAGAAGTAGATGTTGCAATAACAGAAGCACAAACCTCGTTTATTTTTGCACTAAAATCCTTATAATCAATTATTTAATACGTTTCCTATGTTTCCTATAATCTGCACTCGAAGCAAACTAAAGCACGGGGCAATTTTGTTTCTTCCAATGAACTAATCAAAGTCAGATTTTTTGGGTTTGCTTGTCGCACACCTTCTGTCCCTCCCTGCTTCCTTGACTTGCTACAATATTATATTATGCGGAAACGGAAGCTTAATTATACCAGTACCTTAAATTGTTTTTTTTAACCGGTAAGAGAACTTTTCCCCGAGGCTCTTCCTATTGAATGTTTGCCATACATATTCCGTATGCGGTCCATTGTTTGATAAAGATGGACTACGCGCCTTGTATCTTCAAAAAGGTTCAACTGTTGAGTTCCCTGAACAAGGCGGGTAAACTTCACTCCAAGCAATCGTATCAACATTCTGCGAGTGTAAAGTTTGCGGAAAAGTTCTTTAGCTACCTCAAGGATATGATGGTCAAAAGATGTGTAAGGAATGCGTTTCTGCATCGTTTGGGTATCATAATTTGCATACCGGATTTTAATCGTTACGCAAGAAGTAAGCTTATTTTCCTGTCTCAGCCTATAAGCCAGTTTTTCAACCATTTCAACCAAAACAGAATTCATTCCATGGATATCCATTGTATCACGTTCAAATGTGCGTTCTGCACTTATTGATTTACTTTCATGGTAAGGAATCACAGGAGCAGGATCAATTCCATGTGCCTTTTTCCACAAAACGGTTCCGTTCTTACCCAACACACTTTCAAGCATCTCCACAGGCATCTGGCTTAATGTTTTAATTTTGCTAACTCCCATAGACCGAAGCAAACGAAAAGTTTTATTTCCTATCATGGGAATTTTCCGAATAGATAATGGATACAGAAAGGGTTTAATGTTTTCTCCGGAAACTTTCAGAGCTCCGTCAGGCTTTGCCTCACCAGTGGCAATCTTAGAAACAGTCTTGTTTTCGGATAATCCAAAAGAAACAGGCAATCCTGTATGTTTTCTAATATTGGTTTTCAATTCTTCCGCCCAGCTAAGCGTACCAAAAAACCGCTCCATTCCGGTTAAGTCTACATAGTGTTCATCAATGGAGGCTTTTTCATACAACGGAGCTTTTTCGTCAATAATCTCCGTGACTATGTCAGAATATTCCGAATAAAGATCCATGTCTCCCCGGATAACGATCGCATCATTACAAAGTCGACGCGCCATTCGCATTGGCATAGCAGAATGCACACCGAAACTTCTCGCTTCATAACTGCAACTTGCCACCACGCCACGATCCGAAAGACCTCCAATAATTACCGGCTTTCCGATCAACTTAGAATTCTGTAGCCGTTCGACCGACACAAAAAACGAATCCAGATCCAAATGCACAATGCTTCGTCTCGTTTCCATACCAAATTTCTCCCGAAATATTTTTGATTTTAAAGAATTTACTGTATTTTTGATTAGATTATAATCAATATTCAGACCATAATTTAATCAAAAACAATAAACACATGAAAATTTTCCACCTGTTTTTTGATTAAATTTTAACAAATCCCATATGCCATGGCATTCAGCAAAAACATAAAGCTACTACGCAAGAGAAAAGGGAAAACGCAGGATGACATTTCCCACTCCTTAGGAATTAAACGCTCAACCCTGAGCGGATATGAGAACGAAGTAGCTCAACCCGGAATTAAAGCGTTAATCGCTTTTTCCGAGTATTTCAATGTCGCTGTTGATACACTGATAAAAGCCGATTTATCAGAACTCAGTGAAAGTCAACTTTCCCAACTGGAAAGAGGCTATGATGTTTATATGAAAGGTAGTAAACTACGAATATTAGCCACTACAGTCAATCAGGACAATGAAGATAACATTGAACTGGTACCGGAAAAAGCAAAAGCCGGTTATGAAAGAGGGTTTGCAGATCCTGAATTCATCAGCGAACTGCCGACTTTTCAGCTTCCCTTTTTACCGACAGAGAAAAAATACCGGACATTTCAGATAAACGGAGACTCTATGCTCCCTATCCCCGAAGGAGCATGGATCACAGGCGAATACATACAAGATTGGCTATCAATTAAAGACGGAACAGCTTGTATCATTCTTACACTTAACGAGGGAATTGTTTTCAAGATCATTGAAAACACGCTGGAAACAAAAAACACCCTTACCGTTCATTCTTTGAATCCACTCTACAAAAAATATCTGATACATGCAGATGAAATTAAAGAAATATGGAGATTCCGTCATTTTATAAGCGAAGAACTTCCGGAACCGGAAATACCAAAAGACGAAATTATTCGAAAAATATCCAACTTACAGAAAGAAATTGCCCAATTGAAAAAGGGTGAATAGATATTCTCAGGCAGTAGAGGCAAATATTAAAATGACCATCAATTTGCTAATGAGTAAGCAGTCGCAGCAGAGGAAATCTGCAGCTTATAAGGAATAACAAAATATATTTCGTAATACGTATTAGAATAACCTGAAGTTTTTAACTTCTTTATTCACATGTTGATAATCACTTAACACAGTTTCTTTTTATTTTTGGCTGATTTTAGTGTTGTAAATTACAATATAACCCGGTAATGGGTTAATAATGAAAGCCTTT
>JBNJFT010000305.1:0-2650 GCA_051747065.1 Bacteroidota bacterium
ATTTATAACAATCTGGCTCTTCTCCACCGGAATAATGAAAATTACGATAGTGCACGTTTTTTCTTTAATAAATCTCTTGATATTAGAAAGGCCACCGGGAACAAGCGGGTGCTTGCCAGTACATACAATAATATAGGAAGTATGTACAGAAAGATGAATCTTTACGATAAAGCATTGAATAATTACCTGGAAGCATTGACAATAAGGATTGAAATAGATGATAGAAACGGCATAGCTTCTTCTTATAACAACATAGGTACACTTTATCAAAATATTAACAATTACGAAAAGGCTCTTGAGTATTATAAAAAAGCTCTTCAACTTATAGAAGAGAAGGGAAATAATAAAGAAATCGCTTACACCCTTCATATTATAGGGAATTCCTACCTCCATTTAGAAAATTATGATAAAGCTTTGGAGAATTATCAGCAGTCTCTGATTTTGCGAAAAAAAATCGGGGATGAATATTATATAGCCCAGTCATTACATAATATAGGATTAGTGTATGAAAAAATGGATGATTATGAACGGGCCTTAAATAATTTTAACCGGGCCTTGAAATATCGACAAAATATTGGAGATGCAACTGGAATTTGTAGTCTTTTAAATGACAAGGGGAATTTTTATTTGAATAGAAAGATGCCTGATAAAGCAAAGGAGACATTTCTTAAAGCAATTGAAATTGCCAGGGAAAACAATGAATTATATTATCTTTCATTATGCACAAGAAAATTAGGAAATATATTTCTAAAAGAAAATAAGACCAATAAGGCAATTACAAACTTGAATTATTCTCTTGATGCCGGATATGAAATTAATAACAAGGAACTTATTAAGAATGCCTTCCTGGATTTGTATAAACTTTTCCGAAAACAAAATGATCATAAGAAAGCATTGGAGTATTACATACAATATTCAAATTATCAAGATACCATAAGGGCGCAGAAAAATAACCTGAAGATCATTGAAACTCAAATGAACTATGAGCTTGCGCAAAAGGAAGATCAGTTAAATGAATACGAAGATAAAGTTTCACAGCTTTCAATGGAAAAAAAGATCAAGGATTTAAAACTTGATCGCCAGAGGAACATACAAATTCTTTTGTTTGTAAGTTTTTTCCTGGTTATTATAGTAGGTGTGCTTTTTTACAAGCGATACCGGTTGAAAAAGAAGACCAATCTTCTGTTGCAGAAACAATATAACGAAATAAAAGAAGCTAATGACAAACTCAGGAAATCAGAATCTGAGTTAAGGAAGGCAAATGCAACAAAAGACAGATTTTTCTCAATCATTGCCCATGATCTCAGAAGTCCTTTTCATGCATTATATGGATTGACAGATCATATTTCGGTGAGTTTTAACAAACTATCTAATAGGGATTTGAAAGAATTTATAGATCTCATTCACAAATCTGCTGACCAATTGCTAAATCTTTTGGAAAATTTATTGTATTGGTCCAGAACACAAAGAGGTAAAATTGATTTTAATCCAAAACCCTTAGATTTGGAAAAGATAGTGAATTCCACGAAAGAACTTTTACAGATAAATGCAAATGAGAAGAATATATATTTAACAACAAAATGCAACCATCATTCAATAGTATATGGAGATGAGGAAATGCTCACAACTACCATTCGGAATCTAACTTCTAACGCAATCAAATTCACAGTAGAAGGAGGAAGTGTAACTATAAAAACGAATGAGAATGAGAATGAAATATTGGTTTCAGTAAAAGATACAGGTTTAGGAATTTCCGAAGAAAATCAGCAAAAACTTTTTAAGATTGACCAGAATTATTCTACTTACGGTACCCAACAAGAAAGAGGAACAGGCTTGGGTTTGATACTATGCAAAGAGTTTGTTGAAAAACATGGCGGAAAGATCTGGGTGGAAAGTGAAATCAATAAAGGAAGCACATTTACATTCAATTTGCCAAAAAAAAACAGAAAAATAAATTGATATGGCCGAGAAAAAACAAATCAAATACGGAGATGCAGTAGAAGAGATTGAGTCTATACTTAACAAAATTGAGAATGAAGAACTTGATGTGGATGAATTAACAACTAAGGTGAAAAGAGTTTCAGAATTGCTTAATCTCTGTAAAGAAAAGCTTCATTCTACTGAGGAAGAAGTTGAAAAAATCCTTAAGGATATAGATACGGAGTAGTAGTTTCTTTCTGTATTCTTCAGGCACATTCCATAAAGTTCATTACTTCACTATTTAGGCGCTTTTGTTAAATAGGTAATTTAGTTAATTGAGTTAATTGAGATGATTTAGTTAATTGAGTTGAGTAAGTTGAGTAAGTTGAATAAGATAACTGAGATCACTTTTTCTCTTAGTTTATTCAGGCAATTTCAGAAGTACCGGCTATATTTCTATAAGAATTCTGAATTCAGAATACGATAAAGCTAATTGTCAACGAAATACAAAAAATATTGTATCTGGTATCTTAATGTGTTAATTGAAAGAATGAGCGTTTTATAAAATTCAATTTAAAATATGACCCTGCTTTTTAATCATTTTTGCATTTTTCGGGGTTTCGCTTTGCTTAATTTTGTCGATAACTTCTTGAAATTCAACAGGTTGCTTGCTTTTGAATGTGCCTAATTAACTTACTCAACTTAATCCACTCAATTAACTTAATTAACT
>JBNJFT010000306.1:0-1260 GCA_051747065.1 Bacteroidota bacterium
ATCTCAACCAGAGAAGCATCAGTAGCTATATAAGCATTGTAAAGCTGAATGACAAATTTTACCATACTTTTAAACGCATCTCCGGAAAGTTCCAGGTTAAAGGCAATTCTTCTTGCCTGGAATGGTTGTATTCCGACGTTTGGTTCTATTTGCTCTTTAAATATGAGGTGAGGCGTTTTTTCGGCAACTGTCTCAATATCCACACCGCCTTCTGTGGAATACATAATCACATTTTTCCCTGTTTCCCGGTTCATGAGGACGCTCATGTAGAATTCCCTGGGGTCGCTTTCGCCCTTGTAATAGATTCCCTGTTCAATCAGCAGTTTATTTACCTGCTTGCCTTCTTCACCTGTTTGGTGCGTAACCAATTGCATTCCCAGAATGCTGTTGGCATGTTGATGCACTTCATCCAGTGATTTTGCAATTTTGACACCCCCGCCTTTGCCGCGCCCGCCGGCATGTATTTGTGCCTTTACAGCCCAAGTGTCAGTGCCTGTCTTTTTTGCAATAGTTTCGGCAGCCTGAACAGCGTGTTCGGATGTTTCTATCATTATTCCTTCCGGAACAGGAACTCCATTTTCCTTTAGAAGATTTTTGGCTTGATATTCATGAATATTCATTATACTCGTATTTTAAATGTGAACAACTCTAATCCATTTACGAATGTATGGAATTTTTCTTTTTTGTCAATTTTCTTTATGGTTTTTTTGAATGGCAATTTTGAATTACCAATGCTTTATTTATTGTTGTTAAACTCTTGTTCGGTATTTTTTCAAATGAGGCAATAACATAAGAAGATGATATTCTAATAAAACGCTCATGTGTGTCTGCACACAATAAGGATATGAATAGTTTAAAAAAAGCTTTAAAATAAAAAACTCAAGCCCGTTAGGGCTTAAATATCGGTAAAAATCAAGCATAACACCCCGCAAGTCCCGTAGGGACTATATATATCGTATATTTCACTTAAATTTATTATATTGGCCACGGATATTACGTCCCTACGGGACTGGATTTATGGAGATTATACATTCTACCGATATATTGTCCCTAACGGGACAGAAACAGAATAAATCTTCTGATCTGCAGACAGGGACAAAACTATGGTTTTGTAAATAATACAAAATAAGAACAATAACTACACTTTTTTCATATAAGGGAAATAACTTTAAAAAATGATATTCTAATGAAACCCTCATCCACAGCATGTAGACAAAAGGAGATGAATAGAACGCGCCTGCCTGCCTGTCAGGCAGGGAT
>JBNJFT010000306.1:1360-2643 GCA_051747065.1 Bacteroidota bacterium
TAAACGCGGATTTATTTTTCAAAATAAATAATCCCCTTAAGTTTAGTTTTACAAATCGTTCAAAATAAGCACAATAAATGCAATTTATTCAAATAAGGAAAAAAAATAAAAAAACGGTATTCTAAGCAATTCCAAGCTTATATGAACTTAAATGCCTTCCCGTAGAAGCGGGACAGGTTATGTGGTTCAAAAAAAAGATATCCAAATGAAATCCACAAAACTTTTGGTTCTTCCACTCAATCCACTCAATCAACTTAATTAAGTTAATCAACTCAATCACTTCTCTTATAAGCTAAAAACAAGTTTTTTCAAATTTATTTTCTACTTATAAACCTGTCTATTTAGATTGTTTATAAATTACTGTTAATTTAATAACACTGTTAATAAAATAACAACAAAATATTATTTTTGTCGTATTACTTAATAATACTTATATTTCTAAAATAGGAAAAATTATGAACATCTCTGAAATTGCCAGGCTTATTAACGGGGAAATTCTTACAGGTAACGCTGAGAACGGTAACTTGACAAAGGCTTTTTCTTCTGATTTGATGAGTGATGTGCTTACTCTTGAAACAGAGAATACGATTTTGATAACCGGGTTGGCAAATCTTCAGGCAATCAGGACTGCAGAAATGTCTGATATTGACTGCATCATCTTCGCCAGGAATAAAAAAGTTACGGAAGATATGGTCAATTTAGCCAAAGAGAACAACATGATTGTTATCAGGACGCCTTGTTCTGTGTTTAAAACTTCCGGTATGCTTTATAACGCTGGTATTGAACCTATTTTTTAATTATGATGGAATACGAATACAATATAACCGGAGGGGATTTTTCTAAAGCTGGATTTGCTTCAAGCAACTTAAAAAAGGCGTTGAAACAACTTAATATTCCGTCAAAATTAATTAAACGGATTGTTATAGCGCTGTATGAAGCTGAAATGAATATTGTGGCCCACGCTTATGAAGGCGTCATCAAAGTGGAGATCACCCCCGAAAAGATATATATAAATGTGAAAGATAAAGGGCCCGGAATTGAAGACATTCAACAGGCAATGGAAGATGGTTTTTCCACGGCTTCGGAGGAAGTTCGTGAGATGGGATTTGGCGCTGGCATGGGACTTTCGAACATTAAAAATAATGCCGATGATTTCGAAATTGTCAGCACAGTGAATGAAGGCACAGAATTAAAAATTGTTACTAAAATCAGTTAATTATGAGTCATAAGGCTTTTCATCACGCTTTGAAAATACAGAAAGATATATGTATCGGTTGCTCTCA
>JBNJFT010000307.1:0-2624 GCA_051747065.1 Bacteroidota bacterium
GCTTATGCCGGATTTCTTATGCAGAAAGAAATTGAAAACCTGGAAAGAATTTATAATCCTCAAAAGCCTTTCGTAGCAGTTGTTGCCGGTGCAAAATTTGACACTAAAGCAGACTCTTTATATGCTCTTTTGGAAAAGGCCGACTATCTGGTTCTTGGTGGTGTAATTTACAACGCCTACCTTGCTGCTAAATATGAACTGGATATTAAAGGCGTTTCTGAAGACGATTATAAAATGGCGAAAGAATTTATTGATTATGCGGAGAAATATCATGACAAATTAATCGAATTGCCTTATATCGTAGAGTCTGACACTTTAGAAGGCCGTTATGAGGGCAAATACCGTGAGCACAATGTTCATGACCTGAAACCCGGAACAAAACTGAATTACATTCTTGATGTTTCGAAGAAATCATTTGAAGAGGAGCGGGTGAAAGATGTATTTCATAATTCAAAGACCATTTTTGTGAATGCCGTGATGGGTTTCACGCCGCACTTTAATGAAGGAACTATAGCTTTAGACCAGTTAATTGACGAAAATGTTGAAGCAGTCAAACTTTATGGTGGCGGTGATACCATGCAGGAGTTAAAACGCTTGTTGCCCGGCTTGTATATTGTAGCACTTGACCATCCCAAATATTATATTTTTACCGGCGGAGGCGCTGTGTTGAAGGCGATTCAGGAAGGAACAACACTCGGGCTGGAACCTGTTAAAGCGCTAAAACAGTGAGAATAAGAACACTGTATAGGCGGATTCAGAAGTAGAAGATAGTCTTAAAAACACATTTTTTTAGCTGAAAGAAAAGTAGTTAGTAATCAGTAGTAGCGATGCCATTCTACTAACTACTAAATACTATCTACTTCTCAGTTAATTGATGAGCGTTTTAATATTTACTTCTACTTCTGAATCTGCCTATATAGATATTTGGCCGGCTTTTCTTCTATAGGCCGAATTGTTTAAAATTCGATGTTTTTTATATTTTTGTTTTTCAATATTTAAAAATTTTACCATGAAAGGATTTAAGGCATACGACATTCGAGGCGTTTATAACAAAGATTTTACAAAGGAAGATATCTACAGATTGGGTTATTTTCTTCCATCCCTTTTTGACAGTGAGAAGATAATTGTTGGACGGGACATGCGGGAGTCTTCCGATGAAATTTTCAATTATTTTACAAAAGGGATTACAGACAGAGGAATTGACGTTTATGATATAGGCCTTTCAACCACTCCTATGCTGTATTTTGCAGCCGGGAAACACCATTTTAATGCTTCTGTTCAAATTACGGCATCTCACAACCCGAAAGAATATAATGGATTTAAAGTTTCCGGGAACAATGTGATGCCAATAGGTTATGACAATGGATTAAATAAAGTTGAAGAGCTTGTGCATAATGGGAAAGTAGAAATCGCCGAGGAAAAAGGGCAAGTTATATCATTGAACGTAAAACCTGATTATATAAAGTTTCTCAGAAAATATATTAATGCTGATATTAACAACCTGAAGATAGGGATTGACTGTTCAAATGGAATGACGGGCTTCTTGATTAAAGATATTCTGAATGATAAACCCGTGTACATTTTTGACGAGCCCGACGGAACTTTCCCAAATCATGAGCCAAACCCACTTGAGCCGGAAAATCAGGAGCACATGAAAAAATTAGTCCGTGAAAACAACCTGGACATTGGTGCTATCTATGATGGTGACGGCGATCGCGTTATGTTTATTGACGAAAAAGGAGAATTTGTTCCACCGGATTTGATCATTGGTCTTTTGGGGAAGTATTTTTTAAAAGAACCAAATGAAAGAGTATTGCAGGATATTCGTTCTTCAAAATCAGTGAAAGAATATTTATCCCGGTTCAATGCTCATGTACATACGTGGCGTGTAGGAAGAGCTTTTGCCGTTCCGAAGCTAAAAGAAATTGACGGCATTTACGGAGGAGAACTGGCAGGGCATTATTATTTCAGAGATTTTTATTATTCTGATTCGGGTATTTTAGCCTCTCTCATTGTACTTGATATTGCCGCTTCTGCAAAAAAAGAAGGGAAACCTTTTTCAAAACTCATTTCAGAAATCTCAAATTATGAAAACAGCGGGGAAATAAACTTTAAAATTGAACAGAAAAAGGAGGCGATGGAAGCTATCAAATCACATTTTTCTGCAAAAGAGGAACCACAAGAGATATTGGATTTTGATGGTTACCGCCTTGAATTTGAAAACTGGTGGTTTAATGTACGGCCTTCTAACACGGAACCATATCTACGCTTAATTGTTGAGGCTGCGGATAAAAATACGCTGGAAGAAAAAGTAGGCGAGATAAAGTCTATTATAAAGAATTATAAATAGTTGTGGGATTATTGCCATTTTATCAGCCGGGGGTTGTTGAGGCAGGCTGTGATGAGGCAGGAAGAGGCTGCCTTGCCGGCCCTGTTTTTGCTGCTTCAGTAATTCTGAGCAGAGATGTAGATATTCCACTATTGAATGATTCAAAAAAATTATCCAACGCTCAGCGATATAAATTAAGGGCTCAAATAGAGGAACAGGCCCTGGCTTTTTCCGTAGCTTATTTGAATAATGAGGAAATCGACCACCATAATATTTTTAAATCGTCTATTTTTGC
>JBNJFT010000308.1:0-2623 GCA_051747065.1 Bacteroidota bacterium
TTATCATGAATCAGTTGAATTGCTTGATTGTATTGTTCTTTTGCGGCTTCAAGGTCATTAAGCAAAACGTAAGCATGTCCTTTAATCTGATAAAGCTCATTATTAGTCATTTCAATCACCTGAACATTTTCCAGAGTTGAAATTGCACGTTTTGGGTTATTATTTTTTAAAAGAATTTTTGCCTTTTTAACCTGAAGGGTCATCGATTGCGGATGCAAATAGAAAGCGTAACGAACAGCTTTCTTCGCTTTTCCCATTTGATTCATATCAATATAAAAATCCAGAATAAACTCCAGCTCCTCAACATCAAAATAATAATTCCCACCCTTCTCGATCATTTCCTCATATCTCGAAATGAGATCATCAGCTTCGTTTTCGAATTCGTTATAACTATTTTTTTCTTTCATATTATACTTTTAGTAAATCGATGTAAAGCTATAAAAACTTTAAAAAGTAGTAAATATCTTATCTCATCTTTTATCAACAAAAAATTGTTGATTAACCTGCTATTTCATTATATTGTTTCTTTATTTCTTTATCTAACTGCTGAATATCTTCCAAAATTGAAGTTCCTTTTAACAGCTCTTTTAATCTTTCCATTTGATTATCCATCCTTATCCTAATATTTTTTGCTGAACGTAAGTATTTTTTTTCAGCATCAAGTTTGTTCATTTTTATTAACATTTCCTGTAATCCTTTGTAAAGATCATTAAATTCAAGTAAGGCAAATGTGCTTTCTTTTCCGTAATTTGAAACCAACACTTTCAAAAGTGAACGATTTGACTCGTAGTTTTCTCCATTCCACAAATAATCAGCATAACACGCCAATTTTATTTTATCCAGTGTGTTTTGGTTTTCTATATCAGCAATAAAGGTTTTTTCGTTATTCAATTGCTCAAAATTACCGGGTGTGTTCAGATCAAATGGCTGAAAAAAACTGGTTGTTCTCAATTTTCCGGGGTAATTTTGTGCAAATTTACTGTTTCCATTGGAATATGGATTAATATCTTTGCTATAAAGCACCGGATATTTATCAATTATACTTTTTATATGCATAATTTCCACTTCATCTATAACCGATGGGGTTTTTGAGGCCCCTCTCCATAAATAATCAATTTTTCCGGGAATTTTCCTGTATAGTTCTTTTAAGTACAATTCACCTTTCCCCCTGCTTTTTCTGATACATTCACTATTGTTCCACAAAGGCAGAAATTTTATGTCTGCCTGTTCAGATAACTCCTCCGCCATTACATTCATCATATTCGTATGAACATCCAATAGATTTCGGTATTTCAAATGGCTTTCCTTTGATTTGAAATTAAAAACACATGAGCTGGAATTGGCTGGCGAAAACGTATCATCAATATGGACTACAAAATCATTGATACCCTTGGATTCGGCTTTCTTTAAGTAATCAATTATATTGCTCAAATTTGGTATTTGTGCAGATTTCTGCGTTTTATCTGCCTTATGCCAAAGTTTATAAGGATTCAGGGCTAATCCGGGCTTTAATGAATTATTTCTCTCTTTAACAGAAGTAAGTGCTTCCAGAGAATTGGCAGCTTGAGAAGGATTTTTGCCACCCTTTAGTTTTGAATAAAAATGGGTGAATCTGAATTGAGCCATTAACTCACTCTTTTCCTGTAATGAATCTTCTTCGATTTCACTCACGACTGCCCTGTTCTTAAAATCAGGGTAATCAATTATTTCTGCATGATGATATTCTGCTTTTTCTTTGTCAATTAACTGGTTTACAGTTTGTGTGGCATAAAAATTTGCTGCTTCTGAAGAACCTTTTAAGCAAATAACCGGTGTTTCATTCCCTGCTTTTGTTATTATGTATCCTTCATTATGAGCATCGATAGAATCTTCTTTCTTCTGAAAATCAAATGAATGGTATAAAGAAGTCGTTCCTATTGAAAATACAATGCTTGCATCCTCTATAGTTTTTTTTCCGGCCTCACTCGTAACAGGGATATCCATTTGTTCACCTGAAACAACATTTTCTGAAACTTTCAGAATGTTTTGTTTTAATTCATTTGCCGCTTTTTTTGTGAGACTATCAGCATTCTCCGGAATCAATATTAATGGACGAAAGCTTGTACCTTCCGAATTAAATAAAGCAACCCTTTCTCCTTCTCTTACGTGTTGAGGCGTGGGAATAATAAGATCAGCTTTTGTAAATACCGTATCTTTATAGGGTTCCAAAAATTCCTTTACTGCGAAATTTTGTTTTGTATACTGTAAATTCACATTATCCACCCACATTGTTCCAGAACCCTTTAATCCGAAAAAAATTCTTACATATTTTGTTTCCTCAGGAATATCGCCATCAGGAGAAGGAAATTTGCAGGTTATACCATTTGCCCTTATCCAGCCCAATGAATCGATCATCCAAAAATTTGTGAAAGGCAACGCCTTAAATTCATGGTCAATATATTTTTTCTTTTCAGGATTATAAATTTTTCCACTTAACCGGATCTTGTTTTTATCATAATAGAACATTCGAATATTAACCGCATCAAGCAATCTGGAACCAAACCTGGAATTGTAAGGGTTTACATTTTTCAGTTTTACATCGAAAGATAAATCATAATTTCCATCTATTACCTTAATATAATCG
>JBNJFT010000309.1:0-2620 GCA_051747065.1 Bacteroidota bacterium
TTGTAAGGGAAATAGAAGATTTTAGTAAAACGCTGCTGAATTATTCACATATAGCAAAGGCTATTCATTTTCTGGAAAACCAAAATAACAGGAATGCGGTATTTGTTTGGATACCTAAAAATGCAGGGACAAGTATTTATAAAACGTTAAAAAAGCATGGTTGTTTAAAGGCAAAAAAAGTTCCAAGGGTAAAATACCGGTTTTCACAGAGGGGAATTGTTACTTTTGGACATATGGACTATTCACAGCTGGTGAGGAAAGGTTATGTAAAGGAACATTTTGATCAAACCGCATATAAATTCTGTTTTTCCAGAAACCCCTACGATCGGGCCATTTCTTTATATGAATATTTTAGAGGAGGTTTTCCTGAAGGAGCCACATTTCACGGTTTTATTAAAGAAATTACAGAGAATGGCGTTCGGCCGATCGGGTTGTTTAACAGTGCAGGCCTTAGTAGTTGTAATCCCCAGGTTAGATGGATTGAGAACGTTAATGTAGATTTTTATGGTACGTATGAAAATCTCGGGGAAGATTTTAATACTATTTTGCGTTCTTTAGGCCTTCCTGAAATGTCCCTCCTTCATTTAAATAAATCAAAACGTTCAAATTATACTGACTATTACAATCTTGAAACCAAAAGGAGAGTTGAGGAGTTTTACAAAGAAGACTTCGATTTTTTTAACTATCCTTTTATGGATGATATTTTTTTTAGCTAAACATTTGCATATCATGTAATTTTTTATAAATGCCTTCTTTCTGTATAAGTTCATCATGAGTTCCAGTTTCATTGATTTCTCCCTGATGCAGCACAACAATTTTACTTGCTCTTCGGACAGTAGAGAGTCTGTGTGCAATGATTATGGAGGTCCTGTTATTCATAAGGTTGTATAAGGCATCTTTTACTAATTTTTCAGATTCTGTATCTAACGAGCTAGTTGCTTCATCAAGGATTAAAATAGGTGGATTATTTAGGATTGCCCTGGCAATACTTACTCTCTGCTTTTGACCGCCCGATAACTTATTGCCCTGGTCTCCTATATTCGTTTCGTAACCATTTTCCAACTCTATGATAAAATCATGTGCATTGGCAACCTTGGCAGCTTCTATTACATCTTCTTTTGTAACATTTTCCCTGCCAAATTCGATGTTATTATAAACAGAGTCGTTAAATAGAATGGAGTCCTGGCTGACTAGTCCGATTAAGCTTCTGAAACTGCTGATTTTTATATCCTGCAGAGGCGTCTCATCTATAAGAATATTCCCTGAATTTACATCATAAAAACGAGGAAGAAGATTTACCAATGTTGATTTTCCAGCGCCTGATTGCCCTACAATTGCAACTGTTTCTCCTTTCTTTATTTCTAAATTGATATTATTCAGGACATAATCCTGTTGATATTTAAATGAAACATTATCATAAACTATGGAGTCGTTTAAATCATTGATTATCTTGGCGTTTTTCTTATCTTGTATTGTTATCGGTGCATTTAGGATAGATTCAATTCTTTCAAACGATGCCATTCCTTTTTTGAAATTGTAATAGTAGTTTGATAGTGTTTTGGACGGTTGGATAACTTGTGAAAAAATGATCAGATAGGTTATAAAAGCTGAAGGTGTTAATGCATCCATCTCTGAACCAAGCACTTCTTTGCCACCGAACCACATTATTAGGACGATAATGGAAGTGGTGAGAAATTCGCTGAATGGCTGAGCAAGCATTCTTTTACGAAGAATTTTGTTCATTATCCGGTAATACTTATGGTTTTCTCTTTTAAAATTATTGTTGATAAGTCTCTCAGAATTGAAAGCTTTAATGATCCTTAATCCAAAGACAGTCTCCTCTAGTAAGGACATCAGCTGCCCAAGTTTGTTCTGACCTTTTATAGATGTTTTCTTTAAGTTTTTTCCTATCAGGCTTATAACATAGCCGCTTATAGGAATAAGAATGAGAACAAAAAGTGTCAATTTGTAGCTCATTATGAAAAGCACGGTGATGTATATGATGATCTGTATAGGTGCTTTTATTAATTTTCTGAGAGGTCTGAGTATCGTGTTGGCAACTTCCTGAATGTCACCTGTAGCTTTCAGAAGAATATCACCACGTTTTTCATTTGAAAAATAAGCTATAGGCAACGTTAATATTTTTGAAAAAACCCGGTTGCGTATATCCCGTACAATGCCGTTTATAAGAGGAATTACCGCATAATTACCAAGATAATTTAATGAAGTCTTAAATAATACAAAACCAACCATCATCAAACTAACAACAAACAAAGCCGTATGATCACCATGTTTTTCTATAATCTGACTTACGAAGTAGTTAAAATTATGTTGAATAGATTCTGAATTTAGCTGTAAGCCGGCAGGTTCCTGAACGGGGCTTTTCTGGTCAAAAAGTATTTTTAAGAATGGAATCGCCATCGCAAAGGTGAAAACCGAAAAAACTGCACCTAGCAAATTAAGAGTGACTCCGGTTGTTAAGTGCTTCCAATATGGACCTATATAGGCAAGTAATTTTTTTAATTTTTTCATGTTTTTCTTTAAATGTACTTTTCTGAAAATTAATATAAAATCGTATGGTTTTTGATTTTATGTTTTATGATGTTTTAGCAACTTTTTT
>JBNJFT010000310.1:0-2615 GCA_051747065.1 Bacteroidota bacterium
CGTAAAAAATAGAAGCGCACCAAAAAAGGGAATAGCAAATAGAAAGAGTGACCATGCTACAATATATTCGTCCATATTTTTCAACGTGGATTTTCCGGCCACATCTGTAAATGAGCGGAATACTGCTGTGAGAAAAGCAAACACAAACCATGTCATATGCCTATGCTTTAGAGTAGAACAAAAAAAGCTAAATTTTTTGAACTTCCAAAATCAATGTAGAAAGGATAGAATTAGTAAATAAACTAAATCATTGATGATCAGATTATATTGCGCATTCTGTATTCTGCATTCTGCATTCTGAATTCTATCTAAATATTAACTGTGTTTCTTCTTGATTTACCTATATACCACTCATGACTACCCTAACACAGCTTAATCCAGTTATTAAGCATTGTTTTCCCCTCAGGAGTGAGTATGGATTCCGGGTGAAATTGTAGTCCCCGAATATTGTATGTATGGTGTTTTAAGCCCATTACAAATCCATGGTCGTCTGTTGCGGTTGTTTGAAGCACCGAGGGCATATCCTCATTTTTTACTCCCCATGAGTGGTAGCGTCCTGTATCAAATTTTTGAGGAACCGAGCGGAATAACAGGTCACTGGGTGATTTTTGGAACGTTTGAATATTCCTGCCGTGTAGTGGTTCTTCCATATTCGTTAATTTGCCTCCGAAAAACTCTACAATGGCCTGATGCCCAAGGCAAATTCCAAGAACAGGTATCTGAGTTCCCCATTCTTCAAGAATTTTGTGCATTATTTTTGATTCGGCCGGTACTCCGGGGCCTGGTGAATAAACAATTCGTTGGTATTTTTTGATTTCCTGAGTATCCACCTGATCATTTCTCCTTACTTCAACTGAGCTACAAAGTGGTTCCAGGTAGTGAACCAGATTGTATGTAAAGGAGTCATAATTGTCAATTACAAGTATATTCATAGTAAAAAAATGAGGCTGTCCAAAAAGTAATTAAATAAGATTTTCAGCAACTTTTTGCCCCTTGCCCTAAAGGGTGAAGTTGCTGAAAATCAAGCCTCCCTTTAGGGTCAGGGGCAAAGCTTGATTTTCAGATTTCGTTTTGCAATATCTTTTTGGACAGCCTCAAAGAATACTACATTTTGGTAAAATTATTTGATTAACTGAACGCTTCTTTTAACAAACTGGTCAAGTGATTCACCTTTTAGCATATTGTTAGCAAGCAATGCCAGATCAATCAATTGTTTAACCAGTTGACTTTTTTTGCCAAATTCTGTCAACTTTTCTTCTTTTTGCTTTTTAAGATCATCAATCTGTTTATCAAGATCTTTCAGGTTGTCCTTGTCTGCCTGGGGCATTTCTTCTTCTTTCTTATCCTTATTTGCTGTGTTGATGTTTTCCTTTTCTTTTTCTAAAGGTTTAATCTCATCATTCGTTTTTTGCAATTCATCTCCTAGTTTTTCATCTTTTAAATTTTTGACTTTTTTAATCAGTCGATGATCCGTGTTTAATACAAGATTATATGTGTCCGGCATTTGCCCATAGAAATTCATTGGGCCTCCGCCCATTGCAGCCATATCTTTCATACGGCGCATGAATTCGGACTGAGTGATTGTCAATGGATCTTCCTCTTCGCCCATTGGTTCGCATGAAACAGTGAATGTGCCTATGTCTGGCAACTGGCTTTTGAAAATACTTGCCAGATCGTCTTGCTCCTCTTTAGGAAGTTCAGTCTCTTTCTTATCTTCCTTCTGAATTAGATTATCGATAACATCTGCATCAACCCGGGCAAAATGACTGTTTTCAAATTTTTGTTCCAGTTGATTTATAAGGTGCGTATCTAATTGCCCATCCATTACCAGCACATCATATCCTTTGGCTTTGGCTTTTTCAATGTATGAATATTGTTTATTCACATCTGTAGCATAGAGATAAACTAATGTGTTGTTTTTATCTGTTTGGTTATCTTTGATGTGTTCTTTGTATTCGTCAAAACTGAAATATTTTCCTTCAGTATTTTTGAACAGGGCAAAGTTTTGTGCCTTTTCATAGAATTTTTCATCCGTTAACATGCCATACTGGATGAATAATTTGAGGTCATCCCACTTATTTTCAAATTCTTCACGTTGATTTTTAAAAATGTTTTCTAAACGCTCTGCGACTTTTTTGGTAATGTGATTGGAAATTTTCTTTACACTAGGATCGCCAAGCAGATAACTTCTGGAAACGTTTAGAGGAATATCAGGTGAATCAATAACTCCATGTAGGAGTGTCAGAAATTCCGGCACAATGTTTTCTACCGAATCCGTAACAAATACCTGATTTGCGTAAAGCTGTATTTTATTTCGCTGTACTTCAAGATTGTTGTTTATTTTCGGGAAGTAAAGAATTCCTGTCAGATTGAACGGATAATCCACGAACAGGTGAATATGGAATAGCGGATCTTCCTGCATTGGATACAATTTCTTGTAGAAAGCTGTATAGTCTTCATCCTTCAAGTCTTTTGGATGTTTCTTCCAAAGAGGGTCGGTATCGTTTATGACGTTGTCTTCATCGGTTTCAATTTCTTTCCCGTCCTTGTCATAATCTTTTTTCTTTCCGAAAGCAATAGGTACCGGCAGGAATTTGCAATATCGGTTCAGTGTT
>JBNJFT010000311.1:0-2605 GCA_051747065.1 Bacteroidota bacterium
TCATACTCTCGGAAAGTTTCAAAATCATTAAAATAGAGCCATAAGGATAAGGGGTATCAAAAACTCCTTCCTGATTCCCCTGTTCTACAATCTTTCCAAGATAATCAGCAGCAATCCGGTTCCTTTTTTCACCTAATTTATACCTGAACATAATATTTTGTTCATCAATCATGGCGTTTAAATAGGTGATAAGCAAATCTTTACTATTTAACTTCAAATTCAGGCTATTAGAAAAAATTAAATTTAATTTTTGAATGGCATTCAAATCATCCCGTTCAATAATCGCCTTCCAGTTTTGGTAATGAGCCTCGGCGTGCTGATCGGCTATGGCTTCAAGTAGATCTGCTTTTGATTTGAAATAATAGTAAAAGGTGCCTTTTGCAATGTTTAATTTATCAATTATTCGCTCTATAGATGTCTTTTTATAACCAAGTTCTATAAACAAACTCCGGGCTACCTCTAAAATTTCGTTTTTCCTCACCTCGGGATCTTTTGAAACTCTTGCCATATAATTTTGTTTGTTATAATTTTTTCGACTGACCGTCGGTCAAATTTAAAATGTTTTTTTGAAAATTTCAAATAAATTTTAAAAGAATCCTGAAAAGCTGTCGCTGGCAACAATGGCAGCTAAAGGTCTGCGGGAATTAAAACTTGCCGGGATTAATAAACTAAACGCTGTATTTTTTAAGGTTTTCACCAAAAGCAACGGAGTCATAGGCAGGATCAAACTCAGTATTCTTTGTCATTTCTCCGGATTTATAATCTATATACCCTTTAATAAATTTATAATGGAGTGTATAAATTACATCTCCTTCTTCATTCAAGAAAGAAGGAACTTCCGTTAAAACTTGTTCAACAAAAACTTCATAAGAAGAGAGTCTTTGTATTTCTTTCAGGTATTTGTTAAAAAGCGCTCTATCAATGCATATAACAATAACAAACCTCCCATAAGCTTTCATCTTATTGTGCTTGTAAATCAAATCAGTTAAATCGTGATATACTTCTTCTGTTGTTTTGTAAAAAGATGTGGTAAATCTAAATCCTTCTGAGATAATCTTATCTGCAACGGATTGCCCACATGTATAATGTAAAAAAGTCTTTGTGTTAGCCCTGTCAAAAATAAAATTTAAATTTTCTTCACTGAAGAAATCCTCGCGCTTAGCTGGATTAAAAGGCCTGTGATAACTATCTTCAGATCGGACAGAAGTTGAACCAACGTTATTATAGCATTCTTGTTCTTTTTCTTCTTTTTTTCCGGAAAAATCAACATTCCTCTTTCGTCTTCTCATCTGATATTGAAGAAAGCCAATATATAGTAACAATCCGATTATAAGAAAAACTTCAAGCATATAAATTCCCCATCGGGTAACAAAGCAGTTGAAAGATTTTAACCTGAATTATTCATACGTTAAGTTTGGTGATATAATTCAGGTTAAATGTCTGTCTCCTTCAATATATTCTTCCAGGTAAAATACAAATCTACAAATTTACCCGGCCAAGTCAAAATAAATCCATAATTACCAATGCTTTAAGACTATCCTAATAATAGAGTTCATTAGACGGGCTAAAAAAATCTCATCCGTATGCTCTACAGAAACAGCATTTTAACAGAGTCGCTTTTTTGACAACCGAATTATAAAACCGGCCGAAAAAATTGAGTGCATTATTCTTTCCTTAATAACTGAATAAACTTTCTTTTCCCTTCTGAATTTTTGTAAGTAATATTTAAAGTATCGACAGATTTCAAAGGTTCATTTATAAAAACTTCGCAAAATGCCGCTCTTAACGATGTATTAAAATCGTATTCATTGATTCGCAATATTTCGTAACCAGGTTCTAAACCAAGACTATCAGCCAATGAATTTTCCCAGATAACACCTATTTGAAATGTATCATCTTTGATAACGGGAACGAAGCCAAACTCTGACTCAGATAAAGTATTAAATGTCATTGTTTCTTTTTCGGGATGAAAAAACAACTGCTGATTCCGGTAATCCATAACCATCGAACCATATTCTAAGATTTTAGTTCCTATCTTGGAAGGCGTATTGTTTACCCGAACAATAGGATCAGTGATGTGAGAATTACAAAAGTTAACGGAATCGAGCTTAAGTTTATAAGTTGCATCTTTTTGGCCTGTTCCAAACAAGCCCATATTCCCGGCACCAAAACCATTGCGTAAATTCTTCAATGGCAGGTTTTCTCTACATTCATCAAATTTTTCTGAATTTAAACTGAAAAAATTATCACTTCCTGTATCAAATAAAAATGTCTCCTCAATTTCTTTACCTAAAGAGATAGTGATATAAGGTGAACTTTGATGGTTAAGTGCCATATTCATCGAACACATATCTTGGTAACCTAACACCTTCCTGAGCTTATCACTCAATACAATAAATTGTTCATCAATATCAATTTTAACAACCGACTCACGTAACAAGTTACTCCCAATAAATCCGTCAATATTGAAGCAAGACCAGGGTAAATTATCCAATTTCGACACTATAGCAGGTATTCCATCAAACCCTACATCTCCAAGAGAAAAATTATCCAAAAGCACTACCTCCATATTGCTTTTATTATTGTAAATATCAGAAATGGTGTC
>JBNJFT010000312.1:0-2586 GCA_051747065.1 Bacteroidota bacterium
CTGCCGGAAGACCGCGTAGCAATAGGCACTATGGCAGGAGGCGCAGTAATTATCAATAAAAGAAATGACAAGATTGTTCATACAATTAATTATTCCACAGGCCTTCCCGGGGATGAAATTTATGCACTTGCAAAAGATAAAAACGATGGGTTGTGGATTAGCCACAACCAGGGAATAACCAGGGCCTCATTGAACCTACCTGTTAAAAATTTTGCCACGTATCCCGGACTAAAAGGACGCCCTCTAAAAACTGTTCAAATAGACAGCTCTCTTTTTGTAGCCACCACAAACTTTATCTATTATCTCTCTAAGGAAAAATCCTATCAGCGAAAAACAATTACCATGAAAGAAGAGATTTCAGAAAAGGAAAGAAAAAAACAGCAGAAAAAGCAGGAAGGCAAAGAAAAACCAGATAACTTTTTTGAAAAAGTTGCTGATAAATTATTTAATAAGGAAGAAGAGGAAGAAAAAAAAGAAGAAACGGAGAAAGAAAGACAGTACAAGTATAGGAAGAAAGACATATATTCACTTGAATCAACAAGTTATGAATATAAAGAAATTGAAGGCATTAAAGGAAGATACAATCAATTGCTTCCATTCAGAAATGGCCTCTGTGTTGCAACAAATAATGGATTATTTTATATCAACGATCAAAAAGAAAGTTCCCGGATCATTGAGCAAACTCATATCTATCATATTGCAGAAATGCCGGAATCAAACAGAATTGTTGCCGCTACCCAAAACGGAATCCGGGAAATAAAATATCAAAACCAATCGTGGAGTGAACATAACCCTGCACCTTCATTAAAAAACAAAATATTTTCTGTAGCAATTGAAGATTCAACTACAGTTTGGGCAAGTGGAGAGGACATTTTATACAGGATCAAAGAAGATGATGATACAAGTAAAGTGAACAAATACAAAATTCAAACAAGATACCCTGAGAAATACAAAGTAGCTGTTCAAAATGACAGCATTTTTCTTCTACTTAATGAGGGAATATACAAGTATCATGAAAATACAGATAGTTTTCGCCCAACAAATAAATACAATAACAACGATAATAAATTCCAAAACCTTACATACGATATTACCCAACCCACCCGGGTTTGGGTGAATAATAAGGAAGACTGGAACGGATTAACCAAAGAGAAACAGGAGAATCAACTCTTAAACTCTTATCTTGACTTATTTGATAACATCGAAGATATATTCTATAAGAAAGATCGATTATGGTTAACAACAAAGGAAAATATTTACAGGATTATTTTAGATGAAAAAACTCCAAAAAACAAAAATTTCAAAGCTTATTTCTCTGCTATCCTTGAGGAGGAAGGGAAGAACAGATTACAAATCCATGATTTCAATTTTAACGAAGAAAGTGTAGCTCTTGAATTCAAAGTAGCCGCACCTAACTATATAGGGCAGAATAAGACAAAATACCAATTTTATATAGAAGGAATGATGGATGAATGGTCTGAATGGAGAACCAGTCCAAGCATCCAGATTTTCACAAAAAAAGGTTCATACGATATTAAAGCCCGGGCTAAAAATATATGGGGAGAAACTCAAGAGACTCAATCCATTCATTTCGATATACCACCACCATTCACGGAAACAATCTGGTTTTACAGTATAATAGGACTGACAGGCATTCTGTTAATATATATTCTTATAAAAATCCGCGAGAAAAAATTACAGCGTGATAAGAAAATACTGGAACAAAAAGTGCAGGCAAGAACCAAAACAATTGAAGAGCAAAAGGAAGAAATAAAAAGTCAAAGAGACGAAATTGAAGAAAAAAAGAACAATCTGCAGATAAAAAATCAAGAAATTACAGATAGCATTGAGTATGCTGCTCGTATACAGAGCGCTCTTTTACCCTTAACTGATTACTTTTATGATGCATTTTCCGATTATTTCATTCTATTTAAACCACGTGACATAGTAAGTGGAGATTTTTACTGGATTACCCAAAAAGATAAGAAGGTTTACATTACTGCTGCAGATTGCACAGGACATGGAGTCCCCGGGGCGTTCATGAGCATGCTGGGCATTTCTTTTCTGAACGAAATTGTTAGTGACACAGATAAGTACAATAGCTCTACTGCTGCAGATATACTGAATGAGCTCAGAAAAATAGTTAAAGAATCATTGCATCAAACAAATAAGAAAGGAGACTCAAAAGATGGTATGGATATGGCCTTTTGCATCATCGATTATGAGAATAATCAACTCCATTATGCCGGAGCCCATAATCCACTGCTTATATTCCGTAATAGTGGCGAATTTGAGGAAATCAAGGCGGACAGAATGCCTATTGGTGCATATCTGAAAAAAGAAGAAAAACCTTTCACTAACCATACAATTGATATCCAAACCGGAGATTCGTTTTATATGTTCTCCGATGGTTATCCCGATCAATTTGGTGGCCCGGAGGACAAAAAATTCAAAAAGAAAAATCTAAAAAGATTGCTTTCAGATATCAAGGACCGTTCTATGGAAGAACAGCATCGCCTTCTGGATCATAATTTTGAAGAGTGGAAAGGCGATAACATTCAAATCGATGATGTTATTTTACTTGGT
>JBNJFT010000313.1:0-2555 GCA_051747065.1 Bacteroidota bacterium
TTCTGAAGTTTCGAGCCTGATAGAGACCGGCAGAAGGGTTGAGCGCATGTTGCTCCGCATCCGCGAGCGTGGAATCGCCATGCATCCCATGTCGCAGGTGCTGGAAGAGAATCCTTACGCCCAGCAGCTCACAAATGTTCTGGAATTGGATAAGCCTCTGCAATTTGTTATAAGAGCCGGGTATGTGGAAGATTACCCACATCCGGTAAGCCTCAGGAAAGATTTAGAAGACATATTATTATAGGTTTTTTTATATCATCAATTTGCTTGTGTTTGTCAGCAAACAAATAAGGCCGCTGCCAAATATTAGTAGCGACCTGGAATTATCTGATATTTCCAACTAAAAAAGATTTACAGCCAGTTGCACGGAAGCTTGTTCCAAAACTGTATTGAAGCTTACTTCAGCAGAAACCGGGAGTTTATAATCGCTTATTTCAGCTATTCTTCTCCCGGAAGTGGATTTTCTTCATCCATATCTGGTTCTTGCGTTTCTTCGCTTTCGTTTTCTTTCGGAGTTTCAATTTCGCCGGTCATCCGGTTTACCTGTTCATCTTCTTCCAGCGGCCTTACGTTTTTGCCTTCCAGTTCTTTTTCCGGGTCGCTTTCATACGGGAAGACATCCAGAATGGGCGTTTCCTGTACACTTGGGATATCATAGGGCACAAGCAAGCTCAGGTTTTCCTCGGTGCGCTCATAAGCCTGTTTTACATCTCCGGCCCTTACCAGCACATATTGTGTTATTTTCTTCTTTTTTTCCGTGTCCGGGTCCACATCCAGATACGTAACCTTAGCCTTATACCAAACACCGTCATCCTCAAAGTCAAATACTTCCTCTATATTGGCTTTCGACAAAGTGTCAATTTCCAGTCCGCCCCTCACATACGGTTCCAGGATTTTGTGAATGCGTGTTTCGGCGTCAGAGAAGGTTACGGCATCAATCAGATAAGGCTCAGTAACTTTCTTCTCTTTGCCATGCTCATCTACTTTCAGATATTTTACTTTACAGTTAAACCAGGTTTGCATAATGTATCTTTTAAGCCCGCGAAAATACAATGAACTATTGAGAAGTGCATAGGAATTCTGATATGTTTTTAGGTTGCTAAGTTTTTAAGTTTGTATGTTTCTAAGTTTATAGGTTTTTATGTTAACCATTTATTTTTGGTTGATTTGACGTGAAGGATAACCGGTTTGCGGCTGTATTAATGCCAATTTAAGGATTCAAATCTGCTATCCAAAGTTCATATTGCTTAATCAACACAATCTATATCCTCAAATTTTTTAAGAGCAGACATCGAGTCTTCTTTAACAAGTTCATATTCCTTTTTCAGTTTTTCTCAAGAATCAATCGTATCTGATACTGATTATAATAATCTATTGCCTCGTTAATGTATTTGTTTCGGGGTTTTTAATTTTGAAAAAGATTATTTCAGTTTCACCGAAAATCGAGTAGTCAATTTTTAATGATACATTTTTCTAAAAGCTTAATTTTAATATTACAAAAACATATATCAAAAAAGTATATTCTTCAAGTGTTCTTCAGTTTTTTTGCGCATCCATAAATCCCCATTTATTCCTGTATTCGCTGGTTTATTCATAGCGAGATGTCAGTTTTGAATTCAAGCTCTCTTATGGGATTAGAATACTATCAGCGGATTTAAAACAATTTACCTGTATTCCTAAAGGGATATCAGTAAAAAGGTTAGAAAATTACTCATTGATTGTTTTCTTATCAGGGGTGTTTTTCGTCATTTCTCCTTCGTTTTCAGTTTTTGTATCAGGAATTTGTGATGTATCGGATACTGTGTCTTTAGCTTTTGCTTTTTCCATCATTTTATTATTGACATACTCAGCCCGTTGTCCATATATGAAGTATGCAAACAAATCAGGTCGCTCTAAAACGATGTCGACAGCATCTGCCATTGTGATTTTTTCAAGCGGGGTACATTTGGCAAATAAATACAAGTATTTGTGAAGCCACCGGTTACTTACAACAACCCTGTAATCATCCCTGATCATTTGTTGTATCTGCTTTTGCTTTTTTTTAAGTTCGTTCATATTTAATACTGTTTATCGAAGTGATTCCGGGTTCATCCCTGTCATCGTTCACTTTATAACATACCCTCAAAGCTAAAAAAATTTCGTTTCAAAACTAAAAACGGTGGCAGCATTGTTGAATACAACATTATACAATCTACTAAACTATAACAATTTACCTACATCCCGCAGAGGATTTCCAGGGAAATGAAAAAAACACTGTGTTTTTTCTTTCTTGCCTGGATTAGTAAGTAGTTCTTCTCGTTATTTCTACCGTCTGTAAGGCCTTTTACACAGCGAGTGAAAGCTCATAGTTTTGACCCGGATAACTTAATGAAAAAGTTGCATTTGCATTGTTTGGTTCGAGTCATCGTTTATTCCCTTTTTGTGCAGCATGATTCCAATTAATTTTTTCAGGAAGGGACAATTTATTGTTTTAATGTCTATATTTGAAAGGCAGAAAATTCTGATATGCAGGATATTTTAGTTGATTCAAGATGTACCGATATCTGTTATTAGCC
>JBNJFT010000314.1:0-2538 GCA_051747065.1 Bacteroidota bacterium
CAGATTCCGATTTTTTTGAAGTGTTTTCTTTTCCTATGGTTAAAGGAGAAGCTAAGAATGCCTTGTCGGAGCCCAATCAGGTTGTGTTGACAGAAAGTGCAGCCAGGAAATATTTTGGAGATGAAGATCCATTAGGTAAGATGATTGAAGTGAATAAGAATGAACTTTTCCGGGTAACAGGGGTTTGTGAGGATGTGCCGGATAATTCTCATTTCCATTTTAATTATCTACTTTCATATTCTTCAAGCAATGTCAGTAAAGACCCAAGATGGATCAATAGTTCTGTATATACTTATTTTGTCTTGAAGAACGGGGTAAACCCAAAAAACTTTGAAGAACAACTGGATCTTCTTGTCGAAAAATATGTAGCCCCTGAAGTGGTTGATTTTATGGGTGTAAATCCGGAGGAATTTGAAAGCGGGGGCAATTCTTTCGGTTTTTTTCTTCAGGCGCTTGAAAATATCTATTTGCACTCAGATTTCAATGATGAAATAGAGCCGGTCAGCAGCATAAAAAGAATATGGTATTTTTCGATTATTGCTTTATTTATTTTATTGATTGCCTGTATAAATTTTATGAACCTGGCAACTGCAAAATATGCCAACCGGGCTAAAGAAGTAGGAATAAGGAAGGTTGTCGGATCGAAAAGGAAACAATTGGTAAGTCAATTTCTTACTGAATCTATACTCATATCATCTTTGGCTGTAGTGTTTTCTATAGTTCTGATTGAAGTGTTCCTGCCGGGGTTTAATACTATTGCGCAGAAAAGCCTCGATCTACAGTATTTTGCAAGTTGGTATGTATTGCCTGTTCTTATTGGCCTGACTATAATTATTGGAGTCATAGCAGGCATTTATCCGGCGTTTTTTCTCTCTTCTTTTAGTCCCTTAAAAATTCTTAAAGGCAAAATCAACAAGGGAGTTAAAGGGAATCGAATGAGAGGAGCCCTGGTGATCAGTCAGTTCATTATTACAATCGTTTTGTTCATTAGTACGTATATAATTTATCAGCAAAATAGTTACATGACGGATAAAAAACTGGGATTCGATAAAGAGAAAGTATTGGTTTTAGAACGAGCATACTACCTGGATGAATCACTGGAGAGTTTTATTAAGGAGCTCACAAAATCTCCTCAAATTCATTCGGCATCTGTAAGTAATTCCATCCCCGGAAGGGATTATAGCGGATCAACTCTTCAGGTTGAAGGCCGTAGTTCAGAAGATATGGTGTTTTTTGCAATAAATTATGTCAGAGAAGGATATCATGAGACTATGGGGATTGAGCTTATAGACGGCAGATTTTTCTCAGAAGATTTTTCAACCAATGAAAGTTCAATTGTAATAAATAAGAAAGGAGCTGAGGAACTTGGCTATGAAAACCCTATCGGGAAGTATTTGCAATTAGGCAACGAGAGATATAATATCATTGGTGTCTTAGAAAACCATCATTTCGAATCTCTGCATAAAAACATACGTCCTCTCGGGTTGCGTTACGAAGGTTCTCCCTATTATGATTATATGCCAATTAAATTGAACACCGGGAACCTGAATGAAACTATAGAACACGTGGAGGCTACATGGAATAAATTCACAAATAATCAACCTTTCAATTATTTATTTATGGACGATGACTTTGAGAAACTTCACAATGCAGAACAGCGTACGGCTAAAGTTTTTACCATATTTTCCGTTCTTGCCATTCTTATAGCTTGTCTTGGATTGTTTGGTTTATCTGCCTTTATGGCTGAGAAAAGGACTAAAGAAATTGGTATCCGTAAAGCAATGGGAGCAACTCCACTTAATGTACTTAGAATTTTATACAAGGAAATCATTGTGCTTTTAGTGATTTCTACAGTTATAGCATGGCCTCTGACATATTACCTCATGGATCAATGGCTGACTGATTTTGCTTATCGGATAGGGATTGGAGTTGTGCCGTTTATTTTTGCTTCTTTTGCTGCACTTGTTATAGCTATTTTCACTACAAGTTTTCAGGCTATAAAAGCTGCCAATACAAACCCTGCATATACTTTACGGGATGAATAATAACCTTTAAACTTTAATGCCATGCTAAAAGATGTTTGTATACCAATACCCGGATTTGGCGAAGAAGAAGTAGCCGAATTGCACTTAAAAATCGGCGATCGGCATATCAGCTATGACTTCCGTGTAGAGTCATTTCCCTGGGATGTTGAAGATGAACTCAATAACGTGAACGATGATGATGTTTCAAAATCACTGGCAAGAATAGAACGCCTGAAAAATACTATAAACAAGTATGATAAATCATGGGAACTGATACAAATCTTTAATCCCCCGGAAAATGCAAAATATATTCAGGTATTATTCCGGAAGAAAAAATAGTTCTATGTTTTACTTTGTCAATTGAAAGCAGCTAAATGAAAATATTACCGTCATTTAAAGAGCAAAATTATTTTTCAGGGAGAAGTTTGTTTAAAGTTAACCATACACTAAAAATGTAAACCATGTTTAAAAATTATCTAAAAACAGCAATACGAAACATCACCCGAAACAAGGT
>JBNJFT010000315.1:0-2537 GCA_051747065.1 Bacteroidota bacterium
TTATAACGGTTACCGTAACAAAAAGAAAAACATAAAAATATTGCAAAAAGTCAACAGGGAAATGAAGTCGGCAAAAGAAAGAGCCGAAAAAGCAGATAAACTTAAATCTGCATTTCTTGCGAATATTTCACATGAGATTAGAACTCCCATGAATGCAATTGTTGGTTTTAGCGAACTTATAGAAGAACCGGATATCTCAAAGGATGAAAGAGAAGGTTTTATTAACCGAATCAAAGAAAACTCCGATATCTTATTGCATTTAATAGATGACCTTATTGATTTTTCTAAAATCGAGAGTGATGAAATACGCCTAAAACTTGAAAATGTTTTCTTAAATAAATTGCTGGATGAAGTATATAACTCGTTTGCAACCAAACACATAAAACAGCAAAGAAAAACAGATATCGCATTTTATATAGAAAAACAACGATCTGATACATTTCAAATCATTACTGACAAAACCAGACTAAAACAGATACTCTATAACCTAATTGATAATGCTTTCAAGTTTACTGAAAAAGGTTATATACGATTCGGTTACTTTTTAAAAAAAGAAAATCCCGATTATATTCATTTTTCCGTTAAAGACACAGGGATTGGAATTCCGAAAGAAAAACAAGAAGAAATATTTAAAAGATTCAGTAAATTCAAAAACAATAACTCAAAACATTACTCAGGAACAGGTTTGGGTCTGGCAATTACTAAAGCCTTAATAAATAAAATGGGAGGAGAAATAACACTCACCTCGTCTAAAGATAATGGAACTGAATTTTATTTTTATTTACCACTAATAGACAAAATTGATAACCAGAAACACATTAGTAAATCTGAAAATTAAAAGCACCAGGGGACAACTGCATAAACCTGTATTCTTTGGAACTGGAGAAAGCTATAAGATATATCTGATTTCAATCATAAGGATAGAATTCAAAAGGAAGGCCGGTTATTTCCTGAAACGTTTCCCCTGAATCTAAAATATCATCATCATCTTCAAGGTAATGCCATTCAATTTTAAATTTTTTCCCACTCTCTTTTAGCTTCTTAGCGCAACCTATAAGTTCAAAAATCATTTTAGAGGATGCAGTATTAAAATACTCCAACTTAAATACAATTCTTGTATTCTTTTGTGGGTGTTTTATGTATTCACTAACCCAATGTATGATTGGGTGATATAATTGTTTAGCATCTTCTGGTATTGATCTTCCTTGAAGCTCTATCTTTCCCTGATCTTTATCAAGAATGATCTCAGGAGTTTTCACTGTACCCTTCAGATGAACAACATCCTGTTTAATAGAATCATTCAGTTTCTTTATAAGCATTCGTTGATTTAACATAAAACAATTTCCTTGTTAATTCTCATTCGTAACTAATAAAATTAAAAGGGACTTCTGTAATTTCAGAATAATCTTCCCCTGCTTCGAGCATATCATCATCTTCTTCAATATAACACCAATCAACGTCAATTTCCTTACCTTGTTCCTGTATTTCTTTTAATTTCTCCAATATATCCATAATCATTTTTGAAGAAGCAGTATTAAAATATTCAAAATTTAAAACAATTTTCGTTTTATCGTTCGGTGCCTTAACATAATCATTCAGCCAGTTAATTACGGGCTCATAAAATTCTTTCACATTTTCAGGTAATGACCTGCCAGACATCTCAATTTTACTGTTTTCTTTATCTAATTTGATTGCAGGAGTAGATTGTGTTGCTTCTACATAAAATGTTTCAGGAAATTTACTGGTCGCCATAAAATTAAAGTGTTTAATATTTTATTTTATTTTATTTTTTAATATCCTATAACCCATAGAATTCTTTGTTCATCAATACATTTATCCGTTATGCCAATTAACCCTTTATTAACTTCAATTAATTTGTTAAGATATTTCTTCCAGTCTTTCTCCCAGTTTTCATCCGTAACATATAATTTTTCTAAAAATTCTTCTCCCAAAAATATACTTTTTATATGATTCTTCAACTCATTCAATTCTGAAATAGACTGAAGTGTTTCCAGTTTCTTCGTCAATTCGTTTTTCAAAGGTACAATTTTTCTCAAATTATATTTTGTAGCCCCATAAAATTCATAAAGTCTGTTGCTGTTTTCAAAGCATTTAATAAACAAATTAAACACTTCACTTTGCATGTATTGGGACTCCGAATCACCTTTAATATAATTTTCATTATCACCGGTAGTATTCAACTCGACTATATTGAGATAATCGGCATTAAATAATTCTATACGAAGTTGAGCATCATCCATGGGTATTTATTTTTATTAGTGATTATAAAAATAATTTATTGCTTGCATAAAAACAAACCTTACAAAAGGATTTTAATAAAAACAACTTTATTTTCACCTATTCTATCAGTATTGTAATAAATATAAACCCTCCGTAATTTGTAACAAACTTTAATACAGTTTATATTTTCCAAAATGTCACTTTCATATTCACTATCTTAAGAGCGAAATAGGCATGTCTTATGTCAAAATGGCACAAAAATCAAGGGCTTTAATGAAATTTTGTCGTAAAATATC
>JBNJFT010000316.1:0-2532 GCA_051747065.1 Bacteroidota bacterium
AACTTTTAGTTTCGTCAGACATTGTATTTGTTTACAGTTTAACGTTTTTACTTTTAATTATTCTCTTAATTCATTCTTCTAATGAATTTAAGGCTATTTTTTCTTAAATTTTGGAGAATTTTTATCAATAATCCATAATTAAATTATTATGCAAAACAAGTTGTTTTTACTAGATGCCTATGCATTGATTTACCGGGCTTATTATGCATTTATTAAAAATCCCGTGCGAAATACAAAGGGGTTGAATACATCTGCTATTCTTGGTTTTACAAACACTTTAGTTGAAGTCCTGGAAAAAGAAAACCCAACCCACATTGGTGTTGCCTTTGATCCTTCTGAGCCTACCTTCCGGAATGAAATTTATACTGAATATAAAGCCAACCGGGAAGAAATGCCTGAGGATATACGCAAAGCTATTCCATATATCAAGGATATCATCGAAGGCTTTAACATACCTATCATACAAGTTTCAGGCTATGAGGCGGATGATGTGATTGGCACAATGGCATACCAAGCGAAGGATCAGAAGTTTGAAACTTATATGATGACTCCGGATAAAGATTACGGCCAGTTGCTTGATGAATCAATTTACATGTACAAGCCCAAGCGAATGGGAAATGAAGCTGAAATTATCGATAAGGAAGCTATTTGCGAACGCTTTAAAATTGACAGGCCCTCACAGATCATTGACATTATGGCTTTATGGGGCGATAAGTCAGATAACATTCCCGGTGCTCCCGGAATAGGGGAAAAGACAGCAATGAAATTAATCGGCCAATATGGAAGTATTGAAAATTTGTATGAACATATAGATGACTTAAAGGGAAAGCAAAAGGAAAATTTAATTAATTACAAGGATCAGGTAGAACTATCTAAGAAACTGGTAACCATAAGCTTGAATGTTCCATTAGAATTCAGCAAAGAAAAATTGAAGCGTGGGCAGATGAACGAGTCACAGTTAACTGAATTATTTTCCGAATTAGAATTTCGTACATTAACCGAGAAACTTTTTGGCAAGAAGCTACCCAAATCGGATAATAAGGGAGGATTCCAAACCAGTCTTTTTGACGAACCTAAAAAAGAACCTGCCACATCAGGCCAGAATAAACATGAGACAATTGATTCAGGCAACAAAACCTATCAACTCGTTGATACTGAAGAAAAGCGTAAAAAATTAATTAAGTCTGCCGAAAAGAGGAAAGAGCTCTGTTTCGACACAGAAACTACTTCCACGGATCCACACTATGCGGAATTGGTTGGCATAGCGTTTTCGTTTAAGCCGAATGAAGCTTATTATGTTCCGTTTCCCGCCGATAAAAAAGAGGCTAATTCCCTAATGGAGGATTTTAAAACTGTCTTTGAAAATGAAAAGATCCAAAAAGTCGGCCAAAACATAAAATATGATGTGATTGTCGTTCAGAAATACGGTGTAACCGTGAAAGGTTCTTTTTTTGACACCATGATCGCCCATTACCTTCTGGAGCCTGAACAACGGCATAATTTGGATTTCCTTTCGGAAAAATATTTGAACTATACCCCAATTAGTATTGAAACCTTAATCGGCAAGAAAGGGAAAAACCAAAAATCCATGCGCAGCATTCCGGATAAGGAAGTATATCCTTATGCCTGTGAGGATGCTGATTTAACCATGCAATTGAAAGAAATACTTGAAGCAGATCTTAAAAAACATCATCTGTGGAAGCTTGCAGAAAAAATTGAAATGCCTTTAATTAAAGTATTATTAGCCATGGAGTTAAATGGTGTTTCTATAAATACTGAAGCGCTTGACCAATTTGCTGTTGAACTTAAAAAGGAAATTGAGCTGCTGGAAAAGGAAATTCATGAGATGGCAGGCGTGGAATTTAATGTCGGTTCACCGAAACAGCTTGGGGAAGTGCTGTTTGAACGAATGAAAATTGTGGATAAACCGAAAAAAACGAAAACGAAACAATACTCCACAAGTGAAGAGACAATGCAACAGTTGCAGGACAAACACCCGATTGTCAAAAAGGTGTTGGAATTCCGTTCTGTTAAAAAATTGCTTACTTCTTATGTAGAATCGCTGCCCAAATTAATCAATCCTTCTACCGGGAAAATTCACACCTCGTTTAACCAGGCCATCGCCTCAACTGGAAGGTTGAGTTCATACAACCCTAATCTGCAGAACATCCCCATACGCGAAGAGCGCGGTAAAAGAATCAGAGAGGCTTTTGTTCCGTCAGACTCAAACCATGTATTATTAGCTGCTGACTATTCTCAGATTGAGCTGCGAATTATGGCTCATCTCAGTGGCGACCCGAAAATGATTGAGGCTTTCCGTGAAAACCAGGACATTCATAGTTCCACGGCGGCAAAAATATTCCATTTGGATAGCCCCGATAAGGTCACGAAAGATCAGCGAAGGAAAGCCAAGACTGCGAATTTTGGAATTATTTACGGCATTTCGGCATGGGGCTTATCCCAGCGGTTAAACATTCCGCGAAAAGATGCCAAAGAATTAATCGATGAATATTTTAAAAACTTCCCGGACGT
>JBNJFT010000317.1:0-2529 GCA_051747065.1 Bacteroidota bacterium
TTTGAATTAACAATTTTTTGGAAGCAATTGTTCTGAATGATTTTATTTGAATATCTTTTTTTTGAACCATATAAGGCATTTAAGATCATATAAGAAATGTAAAACAACACTTATGTGTCCTTATGTGACTTATGTGGTTTAATATATTAAGTGTGTTTTCAAGCTAACTTTTTTCTTTGAACCATATTATAAGGCATAAAAGATCATATAAGAAGAATAAAACAACCCTTATGTGTTCTCATGTGCCTTTTGTGGTTCAAATATCAGGTATTTTTGAAACTAACTTTTATCAACATAGAAGGCATTTAAGCTCATATAATTTGGTTTTTATTACAATATCATTTTTTTTAGTTACTCCCTCATTTGCATAAAACGTAGTTTTATAATTAATCCTTTTTGAGACGTTGCATTACGTAAAAACGAATCATAAGGAAATTCTTTGTTGATAAAAAATCCGCGTTACTGTGTCCGGCAACTGACGGATCCCTGCCTGCCGGCAGGCAAGGCGCTCAATCTGTGTCATCCGTGTTCTAAATTTCAGAGCCAATTTATCCTAAAAAATTTCAATAACTCCAAAAATCTTAAGCGAGGCAAACAACAAACCGATCATTAGTATAATTCTGGCCAGTTTTGGGCCATACTTTACAGCTACCCTTGTTCCGATAAATGCACCCAGCATATTGCCTATGCCTACGATGAGACCAAAGCGAAAATCGACCTGTCCATTAATGACGAATACCGCAAGAGCAAAGCTGTTGTAAATGAGCACGATAAAAAGCTTTAGGGCATTGGCCTTAATCAGGTCTGCTCCGGCAACCAGAACCAGGGAGGAAATTAGAAAGAAACCAATTCCGGCCTGAATAAAACCACCATACAGGCCAATAAAAAAGAAAGTGATAATCTGAATAATGCCAATTTTTGTTTTTTGGGTGTTTTTTTGTTTTATCCAGCGTTCTGGTTTTACTAGTATGAAAATGAACATGATAATCAGGAGCACGCCAATGAATTTTTCCAAAAATGCTTTGTCAATATTTGCTGCCAGCATAGCTCCTGGTATTGCACCGGCAATTGCAGGAAGGGTAAGATAAATTCCTTCTTTAAATTTAAAAACCTTGAGCTGTTTAAAGCTACTTGTAGCCACGACATTTTGCATGAGCAGAGCAATTCTGTTGGTTCCATTGGCTACATTTGCCGGAAGCCCTAAAAACATAAGAAAAGGGAGAGTCAACAGGGAGCCGCCCCCTGCAAAGACATTTATAAAACCTGCGAGGATTCCAATACTTATAGCGGCAAGGTACTGGACTTCTGTCATGGTATTTTAGAATACATATTCAAAAACGCCGAGCAGTTTCAAAGAAGAAAGCAGAATAACACCTAATAATATGTAGCGGACGTATTTGGCACCCCACGAAACGGCAAACCTTGATGCAATAAAAGCGCCGAGCATGTTTCCGACAGCAAGTATTAACCCATATTGCCAGTTTATTTGATCGTTCATGGCAAAGATAGCTATTGCAAAAGGAGAATAGATTAAAATAATAAGGAGTTTCATTGCGTTTGCACGGACTAAATTGACTCCTGCACTCAGTACCAGGCCTGCGAGGAGAAATAACCCTACGCCAGCCTGAATAAATCCACCGTAGATTCCGATCAGGAAAAAGATGATAAATTGAAAGGTGGTGGGTTTGGCTTCTACATATCCCGCTTGTCCTTTTATCCAGCGTTGAGGTTTGTAGAGAATTAGGAAAAACATTACGAGCAGAAGAACTGCGATTGTGGTTTCCATTATCTCCTCATTAAGCTCGATTGCAATCTGGGCCCCAACCAGTGAACCGATAACTGCCGGAATAGCCAGCCAGAATCCCATTTTTGTGTTTAGTACTTTTTGTTGTTTGAAACTGCCCACTCCTACAATATTTTGCAGCAAAATAGCGATTCTGTTTGTTCCGTTAGCCACGTTGGCCGGCAGGCCTAAAAACATTAGCATAGGTAAAGTGATTAACGAACCACTACCAGCTAAAGTGTTGATGAACCCTGCAAGAAAACCTGCTCCAATTAAAGCCAGAACTAGATACCACTCCATGTTGTTTTAATTTAAAAAAGGGACTATGAAAAGTCCCTTTTGTTTAAATTTATAATGTTGTTTTTTAATAAGCAAATAGTGGATATTGATTCATTGTCTCGTGAACTTTCCATTTAACGTCTCTTATCGTTTCTTCTTTGTCGATGTTTGTAATTACATCGTCAATATATTCCACTACATTGATTATTTGATCTTCTTTTAATCCTCTTGTAGTAACTGCCGCAGTCCCTAAACGCATTCCTGAAGCTTGCATAGGTGGCCGGCTGTCAAAAGGAACCATGTTTTTATTAATGGTTATGTCAGCTTTTATTAATGCATCTTCTACTTCTTTTCCGCTTACATCGGGTACCTTCGTTCTAAGGTCAATTAACATGGAATGATTGTCTGTTCCTCCGGAAATTACTTTATATCCTTTTTCTGAGAATTTCTCAGCCATTACTCTTGCA
>JBNJFT010000318.1:0-2511 GCA_051747065.1 Bacteroidota bacterium
ATTTAGCGTCGCGACACGAGATGTTAGTCCATTCCAGGCAGCAGGTGTTGATATTATCAATCCTTGGGAGTTTGGGAGTTGACGTAAACTTAAACTATAAAATACAATAAACAAACTAAACTATAGGACACCCACGAAGTAGACATAAGCTTCCTTATAAAGCATATGCTACACTTTTTACTTTTTATTTTTAAAAACATAGACTTCTTGACAGTAACTGAGAATAGATTTAATTGTAAAAAATATATGATTCTTTTTTAGAAGTGGTCATGCAGACTATTAGTATTTTTTATGGGATTATTATTCAGATGTTCTGGCAAGAACACCCACCTCCGCACTTTCATGCTTTGTATGCTGAGCATGAAGCTTTGATCAATATTTATACTCTGGGGGTTGAGAAAGGTTTTTTACCTAAAGGTGCGATGGTTTTGGTTCTTGAATGGGCTAATGAGCATCGTGCAGAATGAGGCATGGAATCAATGTGCGCAAATGCAGTCACCTCAAAAAATCGAACCTCTTTTGTAGAGCCGCCCGTTACTCCGTCTATGCCCTGGAGGGTGCAGCAGTTAAAAGTGTTGCCGGAGTATATGCTTTTTGTCCGTTTTCTTGACGGCCTTGAAGGATACGTAAATATGAAAAAATTTTTGTTTTCGGATCGTGCAGGTGTTTTTGCTGAGCTACGTGATTTCCAAAAATTTTCCGGTGCAACTATTTTGTATGGCGCCGTTACCTGGCCAGGAGAGATTGATATTGCTCCTGATGCTATGTATGAGCAGATAAAAGCTTTTGGCAAATGGGATCTGGTTTAAGTTTAGTCCATAGGAACTCATACAAACAACAGGACACTCAAAAATTTCAAATTAATTTCTTGACTCGAACTGGTATTTATTTTTTTTAAATTCATTAGATTGTTTTTCAGGAGTAGTTATGTCAAAACATAAAGATAATAACAATGGAAGTCAGCTTGAAAATTGGCTGTATTTTTTTAAAAATGAAGGAAAATCAGAAAGGGATGAATCAATGAGCAGATTGTTGGATGAGAATCCCTTTATTAAAAAGGCCCATGAAAAATATATTTCATTTATAAAAAACGAAGAATTGGTCAGGGCTTATGAAGAACGTATGAAATTGAAACAGGATTATTATTCATGCATTGAGTCTATTAAGGCAGAAGGTCAACAAGTTAATCAGCGAGCAATAGCAAAAAAAATGCTTCAAAAAGGTTATAAAATTGAAGATATAAGTGAATTTACAGGGGTAGATATTTTAGAATTAAAAAAAGTATAGCTTTTTTAGCATAAATAAATAGGATACCCACAAAGTAGATATAAGCTCTTAGAAATCTTGATGTTTTATGTTTCTTATCATAGTTAGAAAAGCAACAACTTGACAATGTTTGACATTACTTTTAGTATACAAAAAAAATTATGTATGATTTAGTGGATACAAAAATAATTTACTGTTCTTGGCGCACCCACAATATAGATTATATTCGTGACATGAGTCTTTAGTTGGCGCTTATTTTTTAATTAAAAAGCAAATTTTTATCTCTTTAATTTTAATAAAAAGGTTTTCTTGATGCATATTGAATTTTCTTCTCATAACATTCTTCTAGATAATGGAACCCGTACCAAACCTGATGCGAAATTTAAAATTGAAAGTCATCCATGGTTTGTTTCTTCGAAACGAATTATAGAAGCGGTATTTCCTGGTGATAAAAAGAATGTTAGTCTTGCTGACCTTGGTTGTTTGGAAGGTGGTTATGCTGTTGAATTTGCACGCATGGGGTTAGATGTTCTAGGTGTCGAAGTTCGTGAATCCAATATTGCTGCGTGCAACTATGTAAAATCAGAAACTGATTTGCCAAATCTGAGATTTGCTAAAGATAATGCACTTAATATTGCAAATCATGGTTATTTTGATGTGGTTTTTTGCTGCGGTTTATTTTATCATCTGAATAAACCAAAGGAATTTCTTAAAATTCTTTCATCAGTGACATCGAAATTGTTAATACTGCAAACACATTTCTCAACCGCAGAAAATGATCAGAATGGGTTTAATTTATCTGAGCTTACTGAAAATGAAGGGCTTCCTGGTCGATGGTTTCAGGAATTTGAAGAGGATAAAACCTACGATAAAAGGGAAAATCTTAAATGGGCGTCCTGGGATAATAATCGTTCTTTTTGGATACAACGGGAATGGTTACTTAAGGCAATACAAGATGCGGGCTTTGATCTTGTAATGGAGCAGTTTGACAGCTTAGAAGGAAACATCGCTACAAGTATGCTTGATGGATTTTATAAAAACAAATGCAGAGGAACATTTATTGGTATTAAGACTGACTGTAGCATTTAAGTAATTGGCAGTCAAAAAGTGAGCAAGGACAGAAACAGAAATTGGTTGCTGACTTGAACAGGTAAAAGCGGGCAATTTTCAGATGCCTTTTTAATTCTGTATTGCCCTTCAAAATCTCTAAGGCCGGGGCACAAATAATTGAGAAAAGACTGAGGC
>JBNJFT010000319.1:0-2503 GCA_051747065.1 Bacteroidota bacterium
CTTTCATAAAAGGCTCCAAATGAGCTTTCGAATCGTTTTACCAGCAAACGGCGCATAAAATCAAACAAGTTACGCTGTTGCTGGAAGGCGCGATTCCCTGCTTCATCGAGGTTTTCTTCATCTTCAATAACCTTTTCATAAACAAAAGGCTGATAAATTGCTCCTGTAAACACTCCATTTTCACCAAAGTAACTGTTAATGACCTTGTCATAAAACTCTGATTGCTTTTCCGACAAAGAGAAAAACAGTTCCTTCGGGTCATCCACTTCACTTAAAGCTTTAATTTCCTTAGAATACTGATGGTCAGTTTTCAGATCAAGGCGGTTTCGGCGAATAACAACCGGCGCAATGATGCTTTTTATGTTGTCGGCCAATTCCCTTGTTTCATTTTTAACAAGTGTGATATCTACGGGTGGCTGCAAGCCAAAGAACTTGACATAGTAAGATTCAGCTTTTTTCCTTTTCTTAGGGTCAGTTGATTTGTAGTTTTTGGTGATGTAGGATAAGTTTTTAAACCTGTATTCATAAGCCCTGAATGTCGCCTCCATGTTATCTTCAATCGTAATGCCTGAGCGGCCCGGAATAATAAACAGTTTTAGCAAGGAAAAGATATCTGCGGGTGTATTGCTAAATGGGGTTGCTGTAAGCAGCAAAACGGTTTTCCCACGGCAAACGTTTAGCAGTTGCTCATAAGCTTCGGTATCCTGATTTTTAAAATAGTGCGCCTCATCCACGATCACCATTTCTATGCCCCGGCTATCTTTTTTGAGGGATGTTGCCAGGTCTTCGAGCTTGCCGCGACTATGAACTTCCCAATTCCATAAACCAAAGCGATTAAGATATTCGTGCCATCCTGTATTTTCATTGCGATCGCCCATCAATCCCGGTGGACAAATAACGATTCCCCGTTTACCCAAACTTTTTGCAATAAGGGCTGCGATAACTGATTTTCCCAGTCCAACCACATCAGCAATGATGGCGCCGTTGTATTCTTTTATAATGCTTAGAGCCTGGTTTACAGCATCCAACTGGTAGCTGTATTTTTCGAAGCCATTATCCTCCAGCAGGTTTTCAATATCGGGTTTAACTTGGTTTTGCGCCTGTAAATCCAGGTAGGTTTTCAGGATAAGGACATAAGCCTCAAAAGGACTCACGGAAGCAGCCTGCGATTTGTAGCGAATGAAATTGACTAACAAGCGCTTTCTTTCATCAACCTCAGAGATGGGTACGGCGCTATCCCATAAATCATCAAAAAACGCTTCAGCTTCCTCAAAGCCATAATCCCTGATTTCCACATTAAATTCACTCTGACCGCCAAGCCCCGCTTTGGTTAAGTTGCTGCTGCCGGTAATGATTTCTCCGGGTGAGTCATTTTTAAGCTTTTCCTGCTCGTTGTATTTGAAGAGGTAAAGCTTTGCATGATTCGGATCCAGTGTTTTACGAATCTGCAGATTTCCTTTTTCCAGCAATTCAAGAAAAAAGCTTACCTGGTTATAGAATGCTTCATTATCCAGTTCTTCGTTGTTGATGGCTTTGCCCATCGACATTAAAAACTGCTGAAAAATATCTTCCTGCGAAAGTGATTCTTCCTGTTTGCCGTGTTCTACCACACTATTGAGCACCTTATCTACCTGTAGCCCAATGAGAAGTTTGATTTTCAGGGAAGGATTCTCTTTAATGCGTTCATATACTTCTTTCCAGCCGGAAAAGTAGAAGAAGCCGACTAAAAACTTCAACTCCTCACTTACCGGAATGATGTGGTTCAATCGCCCTTTCAGGGTTTTCTGGGCTTCTTTATTGGTGATAAAATTATGGGCCATAGCTAAAATTTTTGTTTGTTGATATGTGAAACCAAACTGCGAAGTTCCTGAATTAATTCGGGAAACGGTAACCCGTCGGTTTCATAAATCATTTCTGATTGCATTTTATTATAGTCTTTTTCCCAGTCTTCCAGGAGCTTTTCCGGAGGAAGTGGATTCAAAAATGGGGGGAAATGTTTTTCATAGTCCACGCTACCTAATCGGCTGAACTTTTTACGATGTGCAACAATAGCACGATACAACGCTTTGTCTTCAAGAGCTTTTCCGGCAAAATGGGTTTGAGCTATCTTTTGAATATCGTATAGATGACGGCTCAGACGGTTTACTCTGATTTTCTCCTGCGGTCGCTGAAATTCCTCATGCAGCAGGAAAATCTTTTCCAGAAAAGTGCGCTCGGGATTGACACAGGGAACCGAAATGTTATCGTCGGCAAAATCTCTACCGGGAAAAGCTTCACCTACAAAAGAACTGAATTTCCTACTGGTAAAAGGATCTCGCATAGAACGGCTCCCGATTTCAAGCTTCACGTTCGGTTCAATATACGCACTTTCTTCTGTAACCTGCGGATAATACACCGCTATTTGTACCGGGTCCTGGTCAGGGTCGCCTTCTTCTACTTTTAGCACCTCCACATCCTTGAATCCTTGGACATCAAAAGCTTTTTGTAAGGCATCTCTGAATTC